>JACNJP010000591.1 GCA_014382465.1 Planctomycetota bacterium | reverse complement strand
GGGGCCGGGGCGGGGGGGGAGCCACCCGGGCCGCGGCGGGCGGGGCCGGCCCCCGGTGGCGGGGCCCCCCCCGGGGGGGAAGGGCCCAGTCCGCCTCCCCCCCCCCGGGCCCCGGCCCGCCCGCCGGGCCGGGGGGCGGCGGCGGCGTGATCGTGGCCGCCCTTCCCCTCCCCACCAAGCAGGCCGGCGGCCCCACCGCCGATCCCAACGGCAACGCCAGCAGGAGCGCCAACGTGCCGGCGGGAACCACCGGCGTCATGGTCTGGATCCAGGCCTTCGACGTCGCCTCCTGCACGCTGACCAACGGCGTGGCGCAGGCCATCGGCTGACCGGCCGGGAGGCCGTCCGGGGCCTCGGGCGCCGCGCCACCCACGGCGTGGTGCCCGGGGACGCCCTAGACTAGGGGCGTGGCGCAGCGACACGGCCTAAGCGGGCAAGCCGGCTCTCCCCCTCCCCCCCCTCCCGAGGGCGCGGATCTCTACCGCGAGCTCTTCGAGCGCAGCCCCGACGCCATCCTGATCATCGAGGGCGAGCAATTCGTCGACTGCAACCAGGCCACCGCCCGCATGCTGCGCTTCGCCAGCCGCGAGGACCTGGTCCGCCGCTTCCGCGCCGAAGGCGAGGACCGCCTCAGCGCCCACCCGGGGGCGCTCTCCCCGGCCCGGCAACCGGACGGCCAGGACTCCTTCGAGAAGGCCAACGAGATGATCCGGATCGCCTTCGACCGCGGCCACCACCGCTTCGAGTGGGACCACCTGCGCGCCGACGGCGAGATTTTTCCGGTGGAGGTCCAGCTCACGGCCTTCTCGCGCGGCGCCCGACGCCTGCTGCACGTGACCTGGCGCGAGATCGCCAAGCGCCGGCGGCTCGAGGCCGAGCTGCGGCAGGCGCAGAAGCTCGAGGCCATCGGCAAGCTGGCCGGCGGCGTCGCCCACGACTTCAACAACCTGCTGCTGGTCATCCAGGGGCACGCGGCGATGCTCGCCGACGAGATCGCCGCCCACCCGGAGCTGCGGGCCCACGTCACCGAGATCGAGAAGGCCGGCCGGCGGGCGGCGGCGCTCACCCAGCAGATGCTGGCCTTCAGCCGCCTCCAGGTCCTGCGCACCCGCACCCTCGACCTGGGCGAACTGGTCGACGACCTGCTCTCCCTGCTCCGGCCGCTGGCCGGCGACCACATCGAGATCCACGCCGAGCTCCCCGCGGTGCCGGTGCCGGTCAAGGCCGACCCCTCACAGCTCGAGCAGGTGCTGGTGAACCTGGTGACCAACGCCCGCGACGCCATGCCGCACGGGGGGAGGCTCACGATCCGGCTGGACACCGCCGAGGCGCTGCTCGGGAAGCCCGGCGGACCGCCGCTCCCGGCCGCGCGCCTGAGCGTGACGGACTCCGGCGAGGGCATGCCCGCGGCGGTGGCGGAGAAGGCCTTCGACCCCTTCTTCACCACCAAGGAGCCGGGCCAGGGCACCGGACTCGGGCTGGCGACGGTCCACGGCATCGTCATGCAGAGCGGCGGCACCGTCGAGATCCACAGCGAGGTCGGCCGCGGCACCGAGATCCGCGTACACCTGCCGCGCTCCCAGGAGCCGATCGAGGCCCCGACGGCCCCGGTCGCCGCGCCGGCCCTCCGCGGCGCCAGCGGCACCGTCCTGCTGGTGGAGGACGAGGACGGCGTACGCCGGCTGCTCGACCAGGCGCTCCGCGAGGCCGGCTTCACCGTCTTCACCGCCCGCAACGGCGAGGAAGGCCTCGCCACCCTGCTGGAACATGACGGCGCCTTCGACGCCCTGGTCTCCGACGTGGTCATGCCGCGGCTGGGCGGTCCCGAGCTGGCCCGCCGCGTGCGGGCGGATTACCCGACCGTCGCCATCCTCCTGATGTCCGGCTTCATCCGCGACTCCCCGGTCGACCTGGCGGCGGCGGCGGCGGAGTTCCCGCTGCTCGAGAAGCCCTTCAAGCCCTCCGAGCTCCTGGCGGCGCTCCAGGAGGTGCTGCAGGCCCGGGGCTGAGCCGGACGGCTCAGCGGATCAGCCGCATCCCCGACGCGGCGCGGCCTGCCCGCTCCGCCTCGGCCTTCTCGCGCTCGGCCTCGGACCAGGCCTCGACCCGCTCCTCGGCGGCCTTGGCCTCGGCGGCCAGGCGGCCCCACTCCTCGCGGGCCGCCTCGTCGCCGGCGGCGGTCGCCGCCTCGATCATCACCTCCAGCAATTCCTGGTGCAAGGTGAAGTCCCGCAGCGCCTCCCCCATCGCCAGCGCCGCCTGCGGACCCTCCCGCTCCAGGCGGCGGCGCGCCAGGCCGGGGACGCGATGGAGGTTCAGGCGCAGCCCGTCGAGCAGGCGCTCCTCGATCCGGTCGGCCATCTCCTCGAGGCCGCAGCGGCGCGCGGCGTCAGCCAGCCACAGCCGGCCGTCGAGGTCCTCGGAGTCCAGCGACTCCAGGCGCTCGAGCAGGCCGCGGGCGCCCTCGACGCCGCCCTGCTGGTGCAGGCGCCAGGCGGCCAGCGCCACCGCCCGCTGGCCCTGCCCCGGGTCGATCCGCGCCTCCTCGGTCCAGGCCAGCAGGGCCTCCCCGGCGGCCAGGAACCACCCCGCCGGATCCCGCCACTCGCCGCAGTCCGCCGGCAGGTAGAGGCGCAGTTCGCGGTCGTGGAAGCGGCCCTGGCCCTGGTAGCTGTTCCAGCGGAAGCGGCCGGCGGCGAAGGTGCCTTCCGGGAAGGAGCAGACGGCCGCCTCCAGGCAGGCGGCGGCGCGCGAGTGCTCGCCGTTCTGGGCGTAGAGCAGCGCCGCCCGCTCGGCGACCCCGCGGCGCAGCGGCTGGTCGCGCGAGTCGGCGCCGTCGCAGATCTCCCGGCAGTGCCGCAGCGCCGAGCCAGCGTCGAGCATGCCGCTCCAGGTGTCCAGCACCAGCCGCTGGTACGACTCCTGCTCCCACGGATAGCGCACCGGCGCGGCGAAGCGCAGCAGGTCCTCGACCAGCGCCACCAGGTCGTCGCCGCCCTCGAGCGTCTCCTTGACCTCGCTCACGAGCTGGCCGACCGGCAGCGTGCCGAAGTCCTCGCTGCGCGCGCTGAAGTAGCTGGACGCCGACGCCAGCGTCGAGCACCAGCGGTAGAGGTCGAGCGCCCGCGCCCGCTCGCCGGTGGCGGCCATGACCCGGGCCAGCCTGAGCAGCTGGCGGCCGTCGCGCGGGTGCAGGCTGGCCTCGAGGTCGTCGAGCACCCGGCGCGCGTCCTCGCCGAAGGACCCGGGGCTGGCCTCGAGCAGCGCCAGGAGCTGCAGGTGCTCGGCCTTGGAGGCCTCGCCGGCCAGCGCGCGGTCGAGCAGCTCGCGGACCGCCCGCGGCTCGCCCAGCTCGAGGACGCGCGCGCGGGCCAGGCCGTCGAGCACCGCCTCCATGGACTCGAGCTCGGCCGGGCCGGCCAGGCGCAGCCGACGGCGCATCTCCTCGACGCCGAAGGGGTGCTCGGCGAGCACGTCCCAGGCGCCGCGGCGTTCGCGCGGCACGGGCTCCTGCTCCCGGAAGGCGTCCATGCCGCCGCGGCGGCGCAGCGCCGCTTCGGCTTCGCGCTGCACCTGCTCCAGCTCGGTCGGCTCGACCACCTCGGCCGGCCAGTCCTGCAAGCCCCGGGAGCTGCCGTAATAGACCCGGTAAGGGCCCTGGTCGTCATTCGGGTAGTCGCGCCACATCCGCCGCAGCAAGGTGGCGGCGTCGGCGGTCCGCCCCTCGTCGACGGCCTCCTTGAGGGCCCCGACCTGGGCCGGCTGGACCCGGCGGTCGGCCTCCCCCTCCGGCTCCTCGGCCGCCTGCTCGCCGGCCGCCGCGGCCTCTCCGGCGATCAGCTGCTCCAGCCGGTCCAGCGCCGCCGCCGCCATCAGCGGGTGCTGGCGGCTGATCCAGCCGTAGAGGTCCTGACGCGCCAGGTCCTGGTCCTCGGGGTGGTCGGCGATCATCCCCGCGAAGACCTCCATGGCCTCGCGGGTGCGGCCCAACCCGAGCAGGGCCGAGCGCAGCCGCTGGCGCAGCGGCAGCTCGTCGGGGTGACGGGCGACCGCCGCGCGCGTCTCGCTCAGCAGCCGTGGGCGGTCGTCCAGCCGCCGCACCAGGTTCAGGCGCTGCTGGGTCCGCTCCAGGTCCGGACCGCGCTCCTCATCGATCTGGTCGAAGCGCTCGAAGAAGCGCTCGGGCATCTCGACGAAGAATTCGGACTCGGCGAGGTTGCGGATGCGCCAGGCGTCGCTGTCCTGCCCGGACAGCACCTTGGGCTCGAAGTAGGCCTCCAGGATCAGCGCGGTCGCCTCCTCGACGCGGTCCATCCGCCGCAGCGTCTTGGCCCGCAGCGACTTGGCCGCCAGGCTGTCCGGCTTGGCCTCCTGATACAGCTCGAGCATCCGCAGCACGGTGGCGGGGCAGCGCTTCAGCACCTGGTCCTGGGTCAGCGAATCGAGCTGGTAGACCAGGAAGTCCTGGGCGTCGGCCAGCGACTCCTCGAACCACTCGAGCACCAGCGCCTCGAGCTCCGGCCCGAGCGGCGCGTCCAGCTCCTGGACCAGCTGGATCAGGAACCACGAGCGCGAAGTCGGCGCGACCTCCGGCCAGGCGCCGGACAGGATCGTGGCGCGCTCGTCGGGCGGCACCAGCTGCAGCAGCGGGCCGATCGAATAGGCCAGCCGGTCGGCGTGCTCGGTGAGCAGGTCGGCCACCTGCTCCGGGTCCATCAAGGGCGCCTCGAGGCGCTGCTGCAGCTCGGGCAGCAGGCGCAGGCTCTCGCCGCGCTCCTCCGGCTTCTCGAGCACCAGCTGGACGAAGTACTGGTAGAGGCTGCGCAGGTGGTCGCCCTCGAGCGCCAGCGTGCAGCGGTCGAGCACCGGCTGGAGCTGCCACGAGGAGACCCGGGCCTGACCGGTCATCAGCACGCGCATCCAGTGGCGGCCGACGAACAGGGTCAGGTCGGGGTCGTCGAGGACCAGCGCGGCCGAGAACAGCGAGTCGAGACCGGCGGCGCCGTCCTCCTTGGCGGAGGCGTAGTCGGTGCGCCGCAGCAGCTCCCGGACGTCCTCCACCGCGCCGCGCGAGAGCAGCGGCAGCAGCAGCCGGATCGCCTCGTCGACCGGGACCAGCTCGGTGGCGCTCGGCTCGACGCCCTCGCCGACCAGGAAGCGCAGCCGGCGGAGCTGCTCCGGGCCGCGGCCGCTGGCGGCCATCAGGCGCCGCGCCGGCTCCACCAGGCCGTCGCGCACCCGCGCGCGCACCAGCTCCTCGAGCAGCGAGTCGTCGTCCGGGAAGGCGCGCAGCAGCCGCAGGTCGAAGTCGGCGGCGCGGCCGGGCAGCCCGAAGGCCAGCGACAGGCGCCGCAGGAAGGCCGCCCGCCGCAGCAGCCGCGGATAGCGCGACAGCGGCAGCGGCGCCGCCTCGGCCTGCTGCAGGGCCGCCACCTCCTCCAGCTCGCGGTCGAAGCGCGCTGCGTGGTCGTCGATCAGGACCAGGGCGTCCTGATCGCTCGAGGACACCAGCAGCCCCTTCAGCGCGCGGTCGAAGTAGCGGTCGAAGTCGTCGACGTTGCGGGCGAACCAGCGGGCGTAGGGGTCGTCCGAGGCGTCCTCCTCCTTGCCCGAGACCAGCGGCCGCCGCGCCAGCAGCAGCTCGACGGCGCGCCGGTAGACGCTCCAGGCCTCGGCGTCGCGGCCGAGCTGCTCGCGCAGCTCGCCCACCTTCACCAGCAGCGAGACGTTGCCGGAGTCGCCGATCAGGACCTTGCGGTAGGTGTCGAGGGCCTCGCGCAGGTAGCGGGTCTCCTCGAACAGCGCCGCGGTGTCGCGCTGGAACTGGGCGAAGTCCGGCAGGTCGCGGGCCAGCCGGAAGGTCTTGACGGCGTCGTCGACGGCGCCGGCCTGCAGGAAGGCGCGGCCGAGGTCGAGGTAGACCTGCGGCGGCACCACCTGGCCCAGGCCGATCAGCCGCCGGCCGTAGTCGAGGTGCCGCTCCGGCTGGGCCGGCGCCCGCACGGCGCCGAAGCCGGCCCGCCCGCCCTGGGCCAGGTCCATCAGCTCGCGCACCACCGACGGCCGCCGGTCGCCGGCGATCGGCAGCGAGCCCTCGAGCGCCGCCAGCCGCGCGTCCATGTCGTCGGTCTGCTCGGCCAGGTCGGCGATGAGCTGGTAGAGGTACATCTTGTCGTGGCGCCGCGCCAGCCGCTCGAGCGTGACGCGCCGCGCCCAGTCGAGCACCGGCGCCGGGGCCTCCATGTTGAGCAGGCCGTCGATGGCGATCGTGAACAGGTCGTCCTTGTCGGCGGTCTCGGCCAGGTGCTGGAAGACGCCGATGGCGCGCTCCTGGTCGCCCTCCTGGCGCATCAGGTCGGCCATCAGCAGGTAGCTCTCGATGCGGTCGGGGCTCTCGGCGACGCCGCGGCGG
This sequence comes from Planctomycetota bacterium, assembly GCA_014382465.1. GTDB lineage: Bacteria > Planctomycetota > UBA1135 > UBA1135 > UBA1135 > J029. The sequence continues at coordinate 1,191 of JACNJP010000591.1, read as the reverse complement.
TAGGCGCGGATGGCCTCCTTCCGCAGCCCGGCCAGCGCCAGCACGCCGGCTTCGAACTCGGCGCTGTCGCTGCTGTCGCCGAGCTCCTCGAGCCGCACCAGCACCTGGCGGGCCTGGTCGGGCTTGCCGCGCTCGAGCATGCTCATGGCGATCTGCCGCAGGTAGTCGCCCTCGCCCTCGGGGTCGACCTCGATCAGCCGGCGGACGGTCTGCTCGTAGTGGTGGTAGTCGGTGCAGGCGAGGAACACCCGCGCCTTCTCCTGCATCGCCGCCACCTCCGAGCCGCCGGCGAGCTTGAGGTGCTCTTCGATGATCTCGGTGGCCGAGACCGGGTCCCCGACCTTGGTGTAGAGCCGCACCAGCAGCCCGCTCTCGCGGTCGTTGGCGGTCCCGGCGACCAGCTTGCTCTCGAGCTCGACGGCCAGGTCGGCCAGCTTCCCGAGCCGCGAGGCGACCGTCATCATGCGGTCCTCGACGTAGCGCCGGCGCGGCACCGAGTCGACCCGCAGCCACAGGTCGTGCCAGCGCTGCATCGCCAGCTCCTCGTCGCCGACCTCCGAGTGCAGCCAGGCCAGGCGCATCTCCAGGTCCTCGCCGGTCTCGGCCTGCCCGCGAGCGCCGCGCAGCGCCTCGAGCACGTCGACCGCGCGCCGCAGGTTGCCGACGCGCTCGTAGGACTCGGCCAGCGCCATGCGCTCGGGGGCGTCGGGGCCGGCCGCGGCGTCCATGCGCTCGAGCGCCCGCTCGGCCGCCACCAGGTCGCCGCGGAAGCGGTGCAGGTCGAACAGGAACAGGAAGGCGGCGAAGCGCGCCGGGCCGTCGGCGATGCAGCGCTCGGCGCAGGCGACGGCGAGGTCGTCCTGGCCCAGCCCGGACAGCGCCTCGGCGCCGGCCAGCAGCGTATGCCCGGCGCCGTTGCGCTCCAGGAAGGTGGTCCAGGCGGCGCGCGCCGCCTGCGGGTCGCCGCGCTCGAGGAAGTAGCGCGACAGGCCCTCGGGCCACACCACGCTGGCGGTGTCGCGCGCGATCAGCTCGCGGTAGTTGCGCACCATGTCCTCTTCCCGGCCGGCCTCGCGGTCCATCTCGAGCAGCCCGCGCCGCCGCCCGGGGGGGCAGCCGACGCCCTCCGCGCCGCCCCTGAACCGCGCCCCCCCCCCGCCCCGACCGCCCCGTCCCCCCCCCCGCCGCGAC
>JACNJP010000481.1 GCA_014382465.1 Planctomycetota bacterium | reverse complement strand
GGAGGCCGTGGGAAAGGCCAAGGGGGAAGGGGAAGGGGCACTCCCGCCCCGCCTGGCGGGCCGGCGCCTTGATGGGCGCCGCCGCCGCCCCCCTGACCCCGTCGGTGCCCGCCCGCCAGACCCGGCGCGGCATGATCTGCTGCGCCATCATCGGCCCGGCGCGAAGGCTCGCCACCGTCCTCAACGAACCCCCCGCCTCCACCGCCCGCTGCCTGCAGGCGCGGGCGGACCAGGAAGACGCCGCCTAGGCGCCCCTGTCCCCAGATCACCCGCCGTAGTCCAAACTACCTGAGAATCATGTCCGACGAAACCCAAGCCACCATCGCACTCGACGAGGGGCTCGAAAAGATCTTCGAGCAGCTCGACGCCCTCCCGCTGGGGCAGGCCGCTCAACTGGTCAAGGCCATGGAGGAGCGCTGGGGCGTCAGCGCCGCCGCTCCGGTCGCCTTCGCCGCCGCGCCCGCCGGGGCAGGCGAGGCCGAGGAGGAGCAGACCGCCTTCGACGTCATCCTCGAGAGCTTCGGGGCCAAGAAGATCGAGGTCATCAAGACCGTCCGCGCCATCACGGGCCTCGGCCTGAAGGAGGCCAAGGAGCTGGTCGAGGGCGCGCCCAAGCCCATCAAGGAAGGTGCCTCGAAGGAAGAATCCGAGGACCTCAAGAAGCAGCTCGAAGAAGCCGGCGCCACCGTCAAGCTCGTCTAAGCACCGGGCGCGGTTCTTCCGTGTATCCGGTAACGAGCTCGCCCCGCTCCCGCGGCATCCGCCGCGGGATCGGGGTCGCTGCGCCGAAACCGCTCGCGCGGGCCGCTGTTGGCGGCCGGCGCATTACTTCCGTCGTCTGCCGGCCCGCCGCCGGCGGGACGGCCGTTCGCTCGCCGTCGCCTTCTGACCAGGACCACCGGGGATGACCGTCACCCAGACCAAGTCGATCGACGAATTCGAGATCCGGGACTACCGCAGCTTCCCCTACCGGGAAGCGGGGCTGTTGCCCGGCCTCTCCGACCTCCAGACCAAGTCATTCGACGACTTCCTGCAGATCGGCGTGCCGCCGAAGCGGCGCAAGAAGATCGGCCTGCAGGCCCTCTTCTGCGACCTGTTCCCGATCGAGAGCCAGGACAAGACCCTGGCCCTGGAGTTCCTCAGCTACACCCTCGGCCGGCCGCGCTACGAGCCGGACGAGTGCCGCGAGCTGAAGTACAGCTACGCCTACCCGCTGCGGGTGCGGGTGGCGCTGCGCAAGGGCTCCGAGCGCCACGAGGAGGACATCTACCTGGGCGAGATCCCGGTGATGATGGGCGGGGGCGAGTTCATCGTCAACGGCTCCGAGCGCTGCATCGTCGCCCAGCTCCACCGCTCGCCGGGCATCGACTTCTCGGTCGACCAGCACGGCAGCGACAAGAAGCTCCACTCGGCGCGGATCATCCCCGAGCGCGGCTCGTGGGTCGAGCTGTCGGTCTCGGGCAAGGGCACGCTGCAGGTGCGCATCGACCAGCAGTCCAAGTTCTCCGCCCTGACCCTGATCCGGGCCCTGAAGCCGACCGGCGTCGACACCGGCGGGACCGACGAGATCCTGCGCCTGTTCTACGCCTCCGAGCGGGTCCAGCGCGGCAAGCTGACCAAGGCCAAATTCGCCCTGGCGCTGGAGGGCCGGCTGGCCTGCGGCCAGGTCCGCGACAAGAAGACCGGCGAGGTCTGGGCCGACCCGGGCCAGGTCATCAGCGCCGAAGCCGCCGAGCGGATCGTCGCCTCCGACCTCAAGCAGGTCGAGGTGCTGAAGGACATCGAGGACAACCTGATCCTGGACTCGATGAAGGAGGACACCGCCTCCAACCACGACGAGGCGCTGGCGGCGATCTACCAGAAGCTGCGCCCGGGCAACCCGATCCAGCTCGACAAGGCCCGCGACCTGCTGAACGACCGCTTCTTCGACGGCCAGCGCTACAGCCTGGGCCGCGTCGGCCGGTTCCGGATCAACCGCAAGTTCCAGCGCCCGGCCGCCGCCGACGTCGGGCCGACCACCCTGCTGCCCGACGACTTCCTCGACACCATCAAGTACCTGATGGGCCTGCGCGCCGGCCAGGGCGAGGTCGACGACATCGACCACCTCGGCATCCGCCGGGTCCGGACTGTCGCCGAGCTGGCGGCCGAGGAATTCCGCAAGGGCCTGATCAAGGTCGCCCGCGGCGCCGTCGACCGGATGTCGCAGCAGGACGACACCGAGACCCAGACCCCCCGCAGCCTGATCAACGCCAAGGCCTTCTCGACCGCCGTCGAGCAGTTCTTCGCCCGCGGCGAGCTGAGCCAGGTGGTCGACCAGACCAACCCGCTGAGCCAGCTGACCCACGAGCGGCGCCTGTCGGCGCTCGGCCCGGGCGGCCTCAACCGCAAGCGCGCCGGCTTCCAGGAGCGCGACGTGCACATCAGCCACTACGGCCGCCTGTGCCCGATCGAGACCCCTGAGGGGGCCAACATCGGCCTGATCTCGTCGCTGGCGCTCTACGCGGTGGTCGACGACTACGGCTTCCTGGTGACGCCCTACCGGGTGGTCAACAAGGGCAAGGTCACCGAGGAGGTGCGCTTCCTCCGCGCCGACGAGGAGTACGAGCGGGTCTTCGCCCCGGCCGACTCGGACATCTCCGGCAAGGGCGAGCTGCAGGTCGACGAGCACGGCATGATCATGTGCCGCTACCACGGCGAGTTCATGCTCAAGAAGCTCACCGACATCGAGTACCTCGACGTCGACCCCGGGCAGATCCTCGGCATCTCGGCGGCCCTGATCCCGTTCCTCGAGCACGACGACGCCAACCGGGCCCTGATGGGCTCCAACATGCAGCGGCAGGCCGTGCCGCTGATCATCACCGAGCCGCCGCTGGTCGGCACCGGCCTCGAGCGGGCGGTGGCCCAGAATTCGGGCATGGTCATGCGGACCCGGCGCGCCGGCACGGTCGAGTACGTCGACGCCACCCAGGTCAAGCTCAAGGAGGATCCGGAGCCGTACCGGCTGCGCAAATTCCACAAGCTGAACGAGCGCACCTGCCTCAACCAGCGCCCGCTGGTGAAGATCGGCCAGAAGGTCAAGCGCGGCGAGCTGATCGCCGACGGCGCCTCGACCCGCAACGGCGAGCTGGCGCTGGGCAAGAACCTGCTGGTCGCCTTCATGTCCTGGGAGGGCTACAACTACGAGGACGCCATCGTCGTCTCCGAGCGGCTGGTCAAGGACGACGTCTTCACCTCGATCCACATCGAGGAGTACGAGGCGGAGATCCGCGAGACCACCCTCGGCAAGGAGGAGTTCACCCGCGACATCCCCAACGCCGGCGAGCGGGCGCTGCGCAATCTCGACGACGTCGGCATCGTCCGGGTCGGCACCCGGGTCGGCCCCAGCGACATCCTGGTGGGCAAGATCGCGCCCAAGTCCAAGACCGAGCTGACGCCCGAGGAGCGGCTGCTGCACGCCATCTTCGGCCGCGCCGGCGAGGACGTGAAGAACGTCTCGCTCAAGCTGCCGGCGGGCGTCCACGGCATCGTCATCGGCGCCGAGAAGTACACCCGCAAGGTCAACATGACCCCGACCGAGCGGCGGGCCGCCCACGAGCGCATCCGCCAGATCGAGGCCGAGTACGACCAGGTGCTGCGGTCGGAGCTCCAGGCCGCTTACTCCGAGCTGCAGGAGTACCTCGGCGAGACCGTCAAGGACCCCGAGACCAATAAGGAGGTCCGGGTCACCGAGGCGACGCTGTTCGGCGACCTCCAGCGGCTCCTGACCCACGTCAAGGCCTACGCCGAGGGGGTCGAGCACCCGTCGCGGCGGGCCAAGGCCGAGGAGATGGTGCGCGTCCACGCCGACCGCATCGAGGACAAGGAGGCCTGGAAGATCAAGATGACCAACCGCCTGTCGCGCGGGGACGACCTCCCCAACGGCGTGCTGGAGATGGTCAAGGTCTACATCGCCACCAAGCGCAACCTGTCGGTCGGCGACAAGATGGCCGGCCGCCACGGCAACAAGGGCGTGGTGTCGATCATCCTCCCCGAGGAGGACATGCCGTTCCTCGACGACGGCACACCGGTCGACATCATCCTCAACCCGCTCGGCGTGCCGAGCCGGATGAACGTCGGCCAGATCCTCGAGACCCACCTCGGGTGGGCCGCCATGAAGGTCGGCTTCCGGGCCATCACCGGCGCCTTCGACGGCGCCAAGGAGCTCGACATCGAGAACGCCTTGGAGGAGGCGGGGCTGCCCAAGACCGGCACCATCAAGCTCAACGACGGCCGCACCGGCCAGGACTTCGAGCAGCAGGTCTGCGTCGGCTACATGTACATGCTGAAGCTGCACCACCTCGTCGACGAGAAGGTGCACGCGCGCTCGACCGGCCCCTACAGCCTGATCACCCAGCAGCCGCTGGGCGGCAAGGCGCGCTTCGGCGGCCAGCGCTTCGGCGAGATGGAGGTGTGGGCGCTGGAGGCCTACGGGGCCGCTTACCTGCTCCAGGAGCTCCTGACCGTGAAGTCCGACGACGTCGACGGGCGGACCAAGATCTACGAGTCGATGGTCAAGGGCAAGAACATCCTCGAGCCCGGCACGCCGGTCAGCTTCGAGGTGTTGATGAACGAGATCCGGGGCCTGGGCCTGAACATCCAGCTCGAGAAATCGAGCAGCTAGAGGAGGGAGCGACCATGAGCGAGACCCGAATTCCCGACTTCGCCCGCGAGCCTTCCACGGTTCCGCCGCCGCCCCCCAGCGTCGGGCTCGAGTACCAGGACTACCTGGGCGTCTCGATCCGCCTCGGCTCGCCGGAGGACTTCCGCTCCGCCTCCTACGGCGAGGTCAAGAAGCCCGAGACGATCAACTACCGGACCTTCCGGCCCGAGAAGGACGGCCTGTTCTGCGAGCGCATCTTCGGCCCCGAGCGCGACTACGAGTGCCACTGCGGCAAGTACCGCGGCCAGAAGCACATGGGCATCGTGTGCGACAAGTGCGGCGTGATGGTCACGACCTCGCGCGAGCGGCGCAAGCGCATGGGCCACATCAGCCTGGCGGCGCCGGTGGCCCACATCTGGTTCTTCTCGGTCACCCCGAGCCGGATCGGCAACCTGCTCGGCATGAAGAAGACCGAGCTCGAGCGGGTGATCTACTTCCAGGACTACGTGGTCATCGACCCGGGCGAGTCGGACTTCAAGGAGTGCCAGCTCATCACCGAGGACGAGTACCGGCGCGCCCGCGCCCAGTACGGCACCTCCTTCCACGCCGGCATGGGCGCCGAGGCGGTCGGGGACCTGCTGCGCGGCCTGAACCTCGAGACCCTCGCGGTCCAGCTGCGCGAGGACATGCTGGTGTGCACCTCGCGCCAGCGCCTGGCCGACATCATCAAGCGCCTGCGCACGGTCGAGATGCTCAAGGACTCGCCGAACGACCCGGCGTGGATGGTCCTCGACGTCATCCCGGTGATCCCGCCGGAGCTGCGGCCGCTGGTGCGGCTCGACTCGGGCAACTTCGCCAGCTCCGACCTCAACGACCTCTACCGGCGCCTGATCAACCGCAACAACCGCCTCAAGCGGCTGATCGAGCTCAACGCCCCCGAGGTCATCATCCGCAACGAGAAGCGGATGCTGCAGCAGTCAGTCGACGCCCTGTTCGACAACGGGCGCTGCAAGCGGCAGGTGATGAGCACCTCCAACCAGCCGCTCAAGTCGCTGACCGACATGATCAAGGGCAAGCAGGGGCGCTTCCGCCTCAACCTGCTCGGCAAGCGGGTCGACTACTCGGCGCGCTCGGTGATCGTGGTCGGCCCGGAGCTCAAGCTGCACCAGTGCGGCCTGCCCAAGGTCATCGCCCTGGAGCTGTTCCAGCCCTTCATCATCCGCCGCCTCAAGGAGCTCAAGCTGGCCGAGACCATCAAGGCGGCCAAGAAGATGCTCGAGCGCCGCGACGAGGAGGTCTGGGACATCCTCGAGGAGGTCATCCAGGGCCACCCGGTGCTGCTCAACCGCGCGCCGACGCTGCACCGCATGGGCATCCAGGCCTTCGAGCCGGTGCTCATCGAGGGCAACGCGATCCAGCTCCACCCGCTGGTCTGCCCGGCCTTCAACGCCGACTTCGACGGCGACCAGATGGCGGTCCACCTGCCGCTCAGCTACGAGGCGCAGATCGAGGCCAGCACGCTGATGCTGAGCCCGAACAACGTCTTCTCGCCCTCCAACGGCCAGCCGCTGATCTCGCCGCACCAGGACATCATCCTCGGCTTGTTCTTCCTCACCGCCGAGAAGGAGGAGTGCCGCAACGCCTTCGAAGAGAACAAGCGCGGCGGCGTCTACGCCGACCTCGACGAGCTGATGCTGGCCTACTCCCACGGCCACGTCGAGACCCACTCCAAGGTCCGGGTGCGCTTCCCGGCCGGCACGCTGGTGTCGGAGGTCTACGGCAAGCCCTTCCGCCGGCTCAAGGAGGACGAGCTGCTGGTGACCACCCCCGGCCGCGCGATCTGCAACGACGTGCTGCCCGAGGGGATGCCCTACTACACCTACCCGTGGCAGAAGAAGGCCATCCACGACCTGATCCACGACTGCCACCGCCTGTGCGGCAGGGCGGCGACCCTCGACCTGCTGGACGACCTCAAGGCGCTCGGCTTCAAGGGCGCGACCCGCTCCGGCATGTCCTTCGCCAAGGACGACATGGTGGTGCCGGGCACCAAGTGGCAGATCATCGAGGCCACCCAGGAGCTGGTCGACCAGGTGCAGAAGGACTTCACCGAGGGCGCCATCACCAACAACGAGCGCTACTCGAAGATCATCGACCACTGGACCACGGCGCGCGAGGAGATCTCCGCCGCCCTGATGAAGGAGCTGGCCACCGACCGCCGGGACGGCAAGCCGTACCTGAACCCGGTGTTCGTCATGGCGCACTCAGGCGCCCGGGGCGGCGTCGACCAGATCCGCCAGCTCGCCGGCATGCGCGGCCTGATGGCCAAGCCGAGCGGCGAGATCATCGAGACGCCGATCCGGGCCAACTTCCGCGAGGGCCTGCGGGTGCTGGAGTACTTCTCCTCGACCCACGGCGCGCGCAAGGGCCTGGCCGACACCGCCCTCAAGACGGCCGACTCCGGCTACCTGACCCGCAAGCTGGCCGACGTGGCCCAGAACGTGGTCGCCAACACCTACGACTGCGGCACGCCGAACGGGCTGGCCAAGAGCGCGGTCTACCAGGGCGACAAGCTGGTGCTGCCCCTGAACAAGGTCATCCGCGGCCGGACCGCCTGCGACACCATCCGCGACCGCATCACCGACGAGCTGGTGATCAAGGCCGGCGAGCTGATCACGCCGGCGCTCGCCGACCGCATCGAGGAGATGGGCTACACCAAGATCCGGGTCCGCAGCGCCCTGACCTGCGAGTCCGGCAACGGCGTGTGCCGCCTCTGCTACGGCGAGGACCTGGCCCGCGGCCGCCTGGTCGAGGAGGGCCTGGCGGTGGGCATCATCGCCGCCCAGTCGATCGGCGAGCCGGGCACCCAGCTGACCATGCGGACCTTCCACATCGGCGGCACCGCGAGCCGCGACGTGGTCGAGTCGTCGCGCAAGGCCAAGCGCGGCGGGGTGACCGAGTACCACGAGCTGCGGACGGTGGTCAGCCCCGAGG
>JACNJP010000439.1 GCA_014382465.1 Planctomycetota bacterium | reverse complement strand
TCCAGGGGGGCCGCGGCAGGGTCTCCGGCCCCAAGCCCTGGAGGGCCGACACCGCCGGCAGGTCGGCCAGGGCGCCGCCGAAGCGGCCGATCGTGGCCCGCAGGAACTGGGTCGGCACCACCGAGTAGTAGATGGCGGCGCCGTCCACCGCCTCGGCCAGGTCGGCGGTCCAGCGGATGGCCGCGGGGATCTCGACCCCGGGCAGGAACTTGCGGTTCTCGCGGCTGGCAGCCACTTCGGCGGCGTATCCGGCGTCGTGGCTCCACAGCGTGACCTGGCGGCCGGCGCGGTGGAGGGACAGGGCGATGGCGGTGCCCCAGCCGCCGTCTCCGATGACCAGGCTTCGTTTCGGGTTCTGGCTCATGACTTCGGGCCGCCGAGGCGGGATTCTCTACCAGCCCGCAAGCGGGCGAGGTTGCTGCGGTGGGTGTAGAGGAACAGCAGGCCGCCGACGGCGGCGAAGGCCAGCGCGGCGCGGCGCGGCCCCAGGCTCTCCGCCGGCTCCAGGATCCAGACCGCCAGCGGCATCGAGAGGCCGAAGGCGATCGAGGCCAGTGCCATGGTCCGGCTGAGGCGCAGGACGGCGGCGAAGACCAGGCCGGCGGCCAGCACCGCCCAAGGCGCCAGGACCAGCATCGCCCCGCTGTACGTCGCCACGCCCTTGCCGCCGCGGAAGCCGAAGTAGAGCGGCCACACGTGGCCGGCGTAGGCGGCCGCCCCGCCCAGGACGGCGGCCTCGAGGGGCCAGCCGACCAGCAGCGGGACCGCCACCGGCAGGGCTCCCTTGACCGCGTCGAGCAGGTAGATCAGGATCCCGAACTTCCGCCCCAGGGCCCGCCCGGCGTTGGTGGCGCCGGCGTTGCCGCTGCCGACCTGGCGCAGATCCAGGCCCTTCGCCCGGGCGATCAGGATGGCGAAGGAGACCGATCCACAAAGGTATCCGGCCAAAGCGGATGCGGCCAGCGGGACGGAGCTCGGCATGGGTCGCCAAGAATACCGGCCCGTGCCTCAAAAAAGGCTTGACCCGAGGGCCTCATCCGATATCTACAGGGGTCCGCGGCCGGTCCGGCCCCCTCCTTGTTGGTCCAGAACCCTAAACCATGACCTACGTCATTGCTGAGCCTTGCGTGAACACGAAAGACACCGCCTGCGTGGATGTCTGTCCTGTGGAATGCATTTACGAGAGTGAGCCGCAGCCCGGCACGCTCAACCTACCGATGTTCATTCACCCCGAGGAGTGCATCGACTGCGGCGCCTGCGAGCCGGAGTGCCCGGTCGACGCCATCTTCACGGAGGAGGACCTCCCCGAGAAGTGGTCGGCATTCACCCAGGCCAACGCCGATCTGGCGGCCGAACACGACGAATAAGCCCGCGCCAGGGGCCAAAGCAAGAAGGCCAGGTCCGCCGGGACCTGGCCTTCTTGGATGTTTGGAGCGGCCGATGGGATTTGAACCCACGACATCTACCTTGGCAAGGTAGAGCTCTACCACTGAGCTACGGCCGCCTTTTCAAGGGCGGAAAGGATACGAGGCCGATTCCGGAGTGTCAATCGCCGGCGGCGCTGCTCCGGGTGGCCCGGACCAGGCTCTGGCCCTCCTGGTCGCCAAGGCCGAAGACCTCCAAAGCCCGCCCTCGGACCAGGCTCCGGACCTGCTCCAGGCTCAGCTCGGTGAGCGGGATCTGGCCTCCTGCCATGCGGCCGTGGCCGCCGCAGGATCCCTCCTCGCCGATGATGTAACGCAGGGCCGGGTAGGCGTCCGCGCCCGGCATGTCGGTCCGCAGCGAGACCTGGTAGCGGCCGTCGCAGGCTCCGCCGGCGAGGGACCACTGCTGGCCCTCGAGCCGCACGAACCAGTCGGCGATCTCGGCAACCGACTCCGGGCTCGAGACCTCGCCCATCAGGATCAGGAGCAGGGGCCCGTGGCTCATGCAGGCCTGGATCGACTCCCCCATCTGCCGGAAGTAGTCCCGGCTCAGCGCCGGCTGGTCGATGGCGGCCACCAGCTTGCGGTCGGCCAGCTTGTGGAGCCGCTCGTAGGCCCGCTCGTCCTCCACGCTGGCGTCGCGGGCGAGGTCGTTGGTGTCGTAGCGGATGCCGCAGAACAGCGCCGTGGCCACCCGCCGGTCCGGCTCGACGCCGAACCCGTCCAGCAGGTCGTGGACCATGGTCGAAGTGGCGCCGTAGTCGGGGTCCACCCAGGCGAAGGGGATCCCGCCGGCGCTGCAGTCCTCAGGACCCAGGTGGTGATCGATGACACCGAGGATCGGCAGGCCGCCGGGGGGCGCGGTGTGGGTGAAGGCCGGCTGGGAGTCGACGATGATCACCCCGGCGTAACGGGAGGGATCGACGCCGCCCTTGGGCAGGGCAGTGATCCCCAGGAGCTGCCGCATGGCGACGTTCTCGGCCCGGCGGATGCGGCCCTCGAGGACCAGCTCGGCCTCCAGGCCGAACTCCTCCTGGAGCAGGTACTGGAGCGCCACCAGCGCGCCCAGGCCGTCCGGGTCGGGGTGACGGTGGGTGCAGAGCACCAGCCGGCCCGACGCGGGCAGGGCGGCGCGGAAGCGGTCGAGGTTAGGCAGTGTCATCCCAGGCCAAGCGAGGTCAGGGCCTGACGGGCCTCCCTGACGACGGCCGCAGGATAGCCGGGCGCCAGGCTCATTACCCGCCGCGCCGACCCGGGCAGGTACTCGGCGATCAGCCGGAAGTCCACCTCGCCCTCGCCGGGAGGCAGCCGGTCGCGGCCCCGGGCGCAGTCCTGGAGCGAGGCTCCGAGGATGGCGCCGCCCCCGGCCTCGAGCCAAGCACCGGGATCCTCGAGGCCGAGGCTGGCGCGGGTCTGGACCGCCCCGGCGTCATGCCAGTAGCCGAGGCCCCGCAGCGAGCTCTCCTGGCGCAGCAACGACAAGCCCGCCGGGTCCAGCAGGCCGGCCGGGCTGGCCGGCGCGCAGAGGGCAACCTGGACGCCCGGCGCCTGGCCGGAGGCCTCGTGGAGGAACCGGGCCAGGGCCTCGAGCTGGGCCTCCCTGCGGGACTGAGGCAGCCGGTCCCGGACCTCGGCGGCGGCGCCGGCCTCGACCGGCTGTCCGCAGCTCAGCCGGCCGACCAGGGCCTCGCCGTCCTCCCGCGCCCGGCTGTCGTCATCCCAGCCGGCCGGGAGGATCAGGATCGAGCTGCCCAAGCGGTGGAGCCGCTCCAGGGTCGCGGGCAGCAGGCCGATGGAAGGGAGTTGGCGGCGGCGATCGGCAGACGCGACGTCCCTTGATCCGCTACGATGGGAGGCGGCCTGCAAGGCGTCCCATGAGGCAGCGGCGAAGCCCCGCCCCAAGTCGCGCCGGGCCACTTCGATCCCTTCCAACTCGACCGCGGGGTCCCCCGGCAACAGGGCGACCCCCTCCATGCCCAGGTCATGGGCTTCCCGCAGCTGGGCCGATGCCGAGCGCGGACGCCCACCGAACCATCCGGATGCTAGTTCCATGCTCTTGCTCCTCGGTTGCTCTCAGCGGTCCAAAACCGCCAACGGCGCTGAGAGCGGACAGTAGTCCTAGCACTTCCGGGGCATCCCGGACCACACCCGCACGACCACCCACTTAAAATGAGACAAGTCCTCGCCCTCGCCCTCCTCCTGGCTCCGCTCGCCGGCCAGGCTTCCGCGCAGGAAGCCGGCTGCTGCGAAACGAAGGCCGTCGCCAAGACGGAGTGCTCCGAGCAGGCCGCCCAGGCCGCCTGTGAATCCACCGCCGCCAGCTGCGAAAGCACTGCCAAAGCCGTCGCCCAGACCACCGCCTCCAAGCGCGGCTGGTGCGACCGGATGAGCAGCGGCAAGGCCAAGGTCGCCAGCGTGGCCGTCGCCGTCCCGGTCCAGGACCCCGGCTGCAGCGCCCCGGTCGCCGCCAAGGCGAAGGCCGAGAGCTGCCAAGCCGCCACCATCGCCGTCTCCGTGCCGGTCCAGGATCCGGGAGCCTGCCACGAAGCCGCCCGGCTCACCGGCGCCAAGAAGTCCGCCGGCGGCAGCTGCGAGACCGCCGCCAAGAGCGACTGCGGCTCGGCCGAGGGAAGCTGCGAAGTGGCGACCGTCGCCGTCGCCGTCCAGGCCCCCGAGCAGTGCTCCACCGTCAAGAGCCAAGCCGACTGCTGTGACGAGCCCGCCAGCGGCGCCAAGGCCGCTGCCCCGGTCGCGCAGCGGATCGCCATCGAGAGCTGCGAGACGGCCGCCAAGAGCGACTGCGACTCGGCCAAGGGAAGCTGCGATGTGGCGACCGTCGCCGTCGCCGTCCAGGCCCCCGAGCAGTGCTCCACGGTCAAGAGCCAAGCCGACTGCTGTGACGAGCCCGCCAGCGGCGCCAAGGCCGCTGCCCCGGTCGCGCAGCGGATCGCCATCGAGAGCTGCGAGACGGCCGCCAAGAGCGACTGCGACTCGGCCAAGGGAAGCTGCGATGTGGCCACCGTCGCCATCCAGGCCCCGGCCGCCGGGTCCTGCAGCGACAAGGCGACTGCCGCGGCCGGTGGAGATTGCTGCTCCGAGGGTGCCACCGCCGTGTCGGCCGTGAAGATCTCCTTCGAGAGCTGTGAAGAAGGGAGCGCCGATTCCGGCTGTGAGACCTCCTGCGAGGTCGTGGCCCAGGTCGCCACCGCCACGCCGGCGGCGGGGGCCTGCGGCGAGGAGCTCGAAGCGATCTGCACCACCGGCGACGCGGCCCTGTCCGTCTTCCAGGTCCAGGACCAGCGCTTCGAGGTCCGGGCCGAGGCCGAGGACTGCGGGGATTGCGACGGCAGCGACTGCGACGACTGCAAGGGGGACTGCGAAAAGGGAGCGAAGGCCCAGAAGGCCTCGAAGGCCAAGCTCAAGACCAAGGTGATCAAGCTGGACGGCAGCCGTTTCGCCGGTCCGGCGGCCCCGGGTGCCGAGCACCAGGTCCGGGCCCTGCGCCTGGGCGGCGGCCAAGCCCCGATGACCTGGACCCAGAAGGGCAGCGACCTGTGCCCCGAGTGCGCCGCCAAGAAGGCCCCCGCGGCCAAGCGCGAGCGGCAGATCGAAGTCATCGTCATGGGCGAGGGTGACGGACCCCACGCCGGCTACTTCACGCCCCAGCGGAACGCCAGCCGCGGCGGCGCCGCCGCCCAAGGCGGCTGCGGTGACTGCGAGGAGTGCTGCGGCTGCTGCGCGGCCGCCCCGCGGCGCCAGGCCGCCCACGGCGACCACGGCCAGATGCCGATGATGGGCCGGATGATGAAGGCCCGCGGCGGCCAGGCCATGGGCGGCCGGATGAGGGCCCGGGCCATGGGCCAGCGCGCCGGCGCCCAGGCGCAGATGATGAAGCTCCACCAGGCGCACGGCATGGCCGGCGGGATGCCGGTGGGAGTCGATGTGGCCGAGCTCCACCGCATGCTCCAGTCCGGCGGCAAGGGTGGCGCCCAGGTCCAGATGCGCGGCATGATGGTCGGCCCGAACGGCGCCGTCACCCGCTTCGGCGAGTGGCAGGAGGAGTGCGAGGACTGCGAAGGCGACGACGACTGCGGCGGTGAGGAGTGCGGTGACTGCGAGGAGGCCTGCGAAGGCGCCAAGGCAGAAGTCGCGGTCCGCGTCGAGGTCCCGCAGGTCTGGATCGAGAACCAGGAGTGCGAAAGTGGCCCCTCCTGCGAGCAGGAGAGCGCTCCGGCGGCGGCTCCCCAGGTCCTGCGCTTCCGGGCGGAACCCGCCTCGGCCACGGTTAAGGTCGACCGCATGTCCGAGATCGAGAAGCGCATCATCGAGCTGGAGATGCAGCTGGTGCGGATCGAATCGCTGCTGGATTCGATCGCCAACGGCTGAACCCAAGGCTCGGTCCAGGAACACCGGCGAGGGGCCAGCGCCCCTCGCCGGTTTCCTGTTGGCGCCGGTCCGATCTCGCCTAGCTGTCCGTGGATGAAGTGCTTCCCGGCCAGAGCGGATGATTTCGGCTCGAATCAAGGAGCCGGAATCGGCGCGTATCGGTCGATACATGCCGGTTTCGGCGACGCAGAGTCGGGACGAAAGCGCCGTTCTGGGCGGGAATGACTTTGTCCACGGGCAGCTAAACCCGCACGCCGCCCTCCGGCGGCCGCACGGTGGCGCGCTCCCTCAGGACCGGCGCCACCACCTCGGCCAGGAACTCGTCGACCTGCTGCGGCGCGCGGCCGACGAAGCGGCGCGGGTCGACCAGGTCCGGCAGGGCGTCCCTGACCGCGGCGAAGGCCGGGTCGCCGGAGATGCGCTCGAGCAGGTCGTTGACGCCGTCCTCGGTCTTCAGGCGGGCGGCGGCCGCGTGGGAGTGGACGCGGATGCGCCCGTGGAACTCCTGGCGGTCTCCCCCCCCCTGGACCGCGGCCATGAGGATGGTCTCGGTGGCCATGAAGGGCATCTCTCGCGCGAGTTCCGAGGCGATCACCCGCGGGTAGACCACCAGGCCCGAGGCCACGTCCTGGACCAGCTGGAGGATCGCGTCGGCCGCCAGGAAGGACTCGGGGATCGCCAGGCGGCGGTTGGCGGAGTCGTCCAGGGTGCGCTCCAGCCACTGGTTGGCGGCCGTGTCCAGGCCGTTGGGAGCCAGGTGCAGCAGATAGCGGGACAGCGCCCCGATCCGCTCGCTGCGCATCGGATTGCGCTTGTAGGGCATGGCCGAGGAGCCGACCTGCTTCTTGCCGAAGGGCTCCTCGACCTCGCGCCGGTGGGCCAGGAGCCGGATGTCGACGGCGAACTTGGCCGCCGAGGCCGCCACCCCCGCCAGGACGTGGAGCACCAGGGCGTCCCATTTCCGCGGGTAGGTCTGGCCGCAGACCGCCACCGAGCGGGAGAAGCCCAGGCGTTCGGTGACCAGCCGGTCGAGCTGCCGGACCTTGTCGTGGTCGCCGCCGAAGAGCTGGAGGAAGGAGGCCTGGGTGCCGGTGGTGCCCTTGACCCCGCGGAAGGGCAGCCGCTCGAGCAGCGCCTCGACCTCCTCCAGGTCGAGCAGGAAGTCCTGCAGCCACAAGGTCGCGCGCTTCCCCAGGGTGGTCGGCTGGGCCGGCTGGAAGTGGGTGAAGCCCAGGATCGGCAGCTCGCGCTGCTCGCGGCAGAACTCGTTCAGGGCCCGGGCCACGCCGACCAGGCGGGCGCGCACGATCCGCAGTCCCTCCTGGATCAGGACCAGGTCGGCGCCGTCGGCGACGAAGCACGAGGTCGCCCCCAGGTGCAGGATCGCCTTGGCCGCCGGCGCCTTCTCGCCGAAGGCGTGGACGTGAGCCATGACGTCGTGGCGCAGCTCGCGCTCGAGCGCCGCCACCCGCTCGAGGTCGACGTCCTCGCGGGCGTCCCGGAGCGCCTGGATCTGCTGCTCGCTGATCTCGAGCCCGAGCTCGCGCTGGCAGTCGGCCAGGGCGATCCAGAGGTCTCGCCAGACCAGCGCCCGGCGGCGGGCGGAGAAGTTCTCCTGCATGGGCCGGCTGGCGTAGCGGGTCGCCAGGGGAGAGCAGTAGGTGTCGTGGATGTCGCTCATGGAGTTTGGCCCAGGCGGCCGCTCAAGGCTGGACGACGGGCAGGGGCAGCACCGGCCCCTCGGTCGCCCCCAGTCCCCACAACAGCAGGGCGACGACGGCGGGGGGGACGGGCAGCAGGCCGCCGCGGGGGGTCCGCGGCGGCCGCGCC
>JACNJP010000163.1 GCA_014382465.1 Planctomycetota bacterium | reverse complement strand
AGGGGGCCGGATCAGGACCTGAAAAAGGACCGTGGCGCCCGGGGAAGATTCTGGGACGCCACGGGGGGGAGGAGTGCGGTCTAGAAGGGGTTGATGCCCAGGCTCGTCCTCGGAGTGGTGTAGACGGGGTTGCCGTTGAGGTCGAACGGGTCGAGCAAGACCATGCGGTCGAAGACCGGGGTCGGCTGTCCGCCGTTCAGGCCGCGGTGGCAGGCGCCGCAGCTGCCGGCGGCGCCGAGAGCGGTCGCCGCTGCCCTGACGTTGTGGTTGATGCCGAAGGGCGCGGTGGTCTCGGCCTTGATGCCGGTGCCGTGCAGCTCGAAGTGGTTCACTCCGGAGGGCTGGCCGCCGTCTTCGTACCAGACCTTCTCGCCGCGGACGAGCACGGGCCGGGCGGCCACCGGGTTGCCGTGGGAGTCGTTGCCCTTCAACGCCAGGATGTAGGCCAGGGTCTCGGCCTCGGTGTTGACCTCGGCGATGCCGTCGCCGTTGTCATCGACGGTCCCGGCCAGCGGCGCGTTACCGGTGATCTGCCGCACCCGCCACAGGATGACCGGCTGGATGACGTCGTCGCCGAAGACCCCGGGGGTGCCGCCGTCGTCCCAGTCGCCCCACCAGGCCGACGCCAGCGGCTTGGTCGGGAAGAGCCGGGTGACGCCGTCCTCGTCGACTTTCCAGACGAAGCCGGGGTACCACTTGTCGTCGAAGGGGTCGTTGGGATCGAGCGGGTCGGCCGACAGGAAGACGTCGGTGTTGAAGCCGACGCTGGTCCCGGTCACGGTGTTGTCGATCACGAGCTGGGCCGGCAGCTCCTTGAAGGGCACGTGGCAGAACTCGCAGGACATGACGTCCAGGTGGTCCCCGGTCCCGTGGAGCGGCGAGGTCGGCAAGGGTGCCCGCGGGTGCTTCTCCGGCCCCGCGAGGTGGCAGTCGCGGCAGGTGCGGATGCCCAGGTAGTCGGTGTCATCGCGGACCGTGCCGACCATCTCGCTGCCCTTGACGATGTTGTGGTCCATCCCCGAGGGGTGGCAGGTGGCGCAGGCCTGGCTGGCGAGCGGGTCGCCGCCGGGGTTGAAGGCGGCGTAGTGGACGTCCTTGACCGGATCGAACCACTCGCGGCCGCGCTTCTTGGTGTCGGCGATCGAGTGGCAGCCCCAGCAGGCGTAGTCCCGCGGGCTGCCGACGATCTCGCTGCCCTTGAGGGCCAGCTTGCCGGCGTCGTTGACCTTGAGCTCGCCGTTGGCGATGCCGGTCTGGTAGTCGATCTGGAGGACCGACGCCTGAGGCGGCGAGCCCGGGGGCAGCGAGGCGAGGACGAAGTTCGAGTGCCAGCCGGCGCCGGCGGTCGGCGCCGCGGCGAAGGCCGGGACCGAGGCTCCGAGGTCGTCGACCAGGGCCGCCAGCGAGCGCAGGGTGGCCTGGCGCCACAGGGCGTTGTTGATCGTGCCGCCGTTGACCTCCATGGCGGAGCGGTGGCACATGAAGCAGTCCGGCTCGGAGACGCCGGTCTTGTTCCACGCCGCTGCGGACAGGCCGCCGCTGGACGGGCTGACGAAGGCGTAGTCGCCGTCGTGGATGACGTCGGCTGCCGTCAGGCCGAGCTTCTCGTAGCCGAATTCTCCGGTCGCGATGTCGTAGTAGAGCTCGCCGTCACGGTCGAATTCGCCGGGGCCGCCGCCGGGGTGGCAGGCGCCGCACTTGCCGGTCCAGAAGAAGGAGGTCTTGTCGATCTCGGAGGCGCTGGTGTTGTCCTTCCCAGCCAACTGGCTGGAGTCCGAGGAAGGCGGTCACCACTTGCCGTACATCCCTGCTGATCGCAGGAAGGCACGGCCGTCGCCGAAGTAATTGTCCTTGGTGACGATGACCCCGTCCTCGTCGGTGCGGCCCTGCTGGAAGTGGTAGCCGTTGGCGGCTTCGTCCACGTCGTGGCAGGCACCGCAGGACTGGCGGGGGCTGTAGGGCTCGGTGGAACCAGGGGCGAGGGCGGTCCCGACCCGGTCGCGGAGGACCACGTCCGGGTGCCTGCCGCTGGCGGAGACGGAATTCTCGTCGTTGCTGGTCAGCCAGCACGCCGGAAGCGTCGCCAGCAGGACTGCAGCGAGGACGGAGCTTCCGTTCAGGAGGATCCAGGATCTGCGCGGTGTCTTCATGGAGCAAGGCCGCCTCCGGCGGCTTCAGTTTGCGGTTTCGGTAAACCGGTGAACTGGCGGGACCAAGACCGATTCGCCGGCAAGATAAACATAAAGGTTTTATAGACAAGGAACTACGGCATTTCCGTGGGCCGATTCCAGGCTTCGGGGGAAGCATTCTGCCTCATGACCTGGGGTCGGTCGGGAAAGGGAAGAGGGGCGAGCGGAGAGGTGGCCTGCCTCGATGGGCTGAAGCGAGATGGGGGACCTTGCCGATGGAGATCCTGGCACCGGAGCCGCCGGTTTCCGGTGCTCCATCAACGGATTCCGCGACTCGGCGCTTCCGCCGCCTGACCCCATTAACCAAGATGTCTCTCGCCAAGAACCAGAAGGGTTTCTCCCTCGTTGAACTGACCATCGTGGTCGTGATCCTCGGCGTGCTGTCGATGCTCGCCGTCCCGCGCTACCAGACCGCCGTCGAGCGCAGCAAGGCCAGCGAATCCTTCGCCTACCTGGCGCAGATCGAGGCCGGCCAGGCGCGCTACGCCGCCCGCCACGGGCAGTACTGCAAGAAGGTCACCGACCTCGACATGGACATCGACGCCCCCGAGCACTTCAAGGTCGGCAACTTCACCAGCTCGAACTGGGAGACCAAGTGGGAGTGCAAGCTGACCCGCTCCGGCGCCGCGAGCGGCTTCGGCGCCTACACCGTGGTCTGGGACCAGGAAGGCTTCAACGCCAAGCGCAGCTCGATCAAGGACGACCTGATCCCGGTCAAGTAGGTCCCGTACAGGGGCCCGAGGAGGGCCCGCCCTCCGCCGGCGATGGGCCGCGGCCGTTCATTCGGCCGCGGCCTGGCTGGTCTTCCGGCGCAATCCACCCGAAATCGGGTGAAATATTCCGGGATCGGCCGCAAGTCGGGAGACGGGGCTGGCCGAAGGAGGATCAGGGCGTCGAATCCTCGTTCGCATCGTCCGACCGACCCCCCTCCCTCGATGCGGCTGACGCCGCGAAACCATCACCCCATTAATCAAGATGTCTCTCGCCAAGAACCAGAAGGGTTTCTCCCTCGTTGAACTGACCATCGTGGTCGTGATCCTCGGCGTGCTGTCGATGCTCGCCGTCCCGCGCTACCAGACCGCCGTCGAGCGCAGCAAGGCCAGCGAATCCTTCGCCTACCTGGCGCAGATCGAGGCCGGCCAGGCGCGCTACGCCGCCCGCCACGGGCAGTACTGCAAGAAGGTCACCGACCTCGACATGGACATCGACGCCCCCGAGCACTTCAAGGTCGGCAACTTCACCAGCTCGAACTGGGAGACCAAGTGGGAGTGCAAGCTGACCCGCTCCGGCGCCGCGAGCGGCTTCGGCGCCTACACCGTGGTCTGGGACCAGGAAGGCTTCAACGCCAAGCGCAGCTCGATCAAGGACGACCTGATCCCGGTCAAGTAGGTCCCGAACAGGGGCCCGAGGAGGGCCCGCCCTCCGCCGGCGATGGGCCGCGGCCGTGAATTCGGCCGCGGCCCTCTCCTTTGGGCAGAGGCTCGGGACGACCCTGGCCTTCCCCCGGCCCTTCCGGCGCCTTTGTCTCGAAAGTCCCGCCGGCAAAACGGCCGATGGAGCACAGGGCCATCCGCCCGACGCGGGTGGCCGAAGCCCAAGAGCCCTTCGTCCTCGTTCATACCATGGCACTCAAATTCCGGCTGAAGAGAACCACCGCCACCGGCCTGGTGATCGGTCGGGACCGGATTTCGGTGTTCCGCAGCGACTCCCTGGAAGGTCCGGTCGAGTTCCTGCTGGAGGGCAAGACCCACGCCCAGCTCCTCAACGAGCTGGATGACGACAACCTCCTGGACGGGCAGATCAACGTCGCGATCGATCCGGGCCTCGACTTCCTCGTCACGAGGAAGGGCAAGCGGGGCCAGAAGCACGAGCAGTACCAGGAGTACCTCGAGGGGCAGGTCGAGGGCGGGCTGGTCTCCCACACCACGGAGTCCGGGTCCGGTTTCAACTGGTACTCCACGCTCCACGCCTTCCCCAAGCCGCTGGTCAAGGCGGCCCTGGAGGCCCTCGGCGGAATCGCCCCGTCCCTGCGCCGGATGGTGCCGTCGACCCACGCGCTGACCGGCCTGGCGATCCAGAAGAAGGCGGCGCCCAAGGGCTGGCGATGCCACGTCCGGGTGCTGGTCGGCTCCGACCGCGGCATGGCGATCCTCCTGCTCCGCGACCAGATCCTGGCCCGTCGGATCTTCGGCCTCCCGCCGGAAGGCGATTGCTCGCCGATCATCGCCGGCTTGCGCAGCTTGATCTCCCACTCCGAAGGGGAGCTCGGGATCAAGCAGATCGACGGCGTGGTCTTCCACGCCGCGGAGCGCCTCGGCGAGCTGGTCTTGGGCTACGCGAAGCGCCTGGAACTCAAGGGGATCCTGGCCCCGCCGATGGATTTCAGCGCCGGACTCCTGGCGGAGACTCTCGCCGGTCCGAGCGGTGGGCGGCTGCACGCCGGGAGCTTCGACATCTTCGACAAGCTGGGCGACCCGTCGCGCCGGGCCCCGAAATTCCCGCTGGCGGCCGCCGCGCCGGCGCTGGCCGCGGTGGGCTTGACGGCCGCCTGGCTCTACCAGGAAGGGTCTGCGGTCCAGGGCATCGCCGAGCAGCTCGAGATCGAGGCCAGCGCCCTCCAGGAGGACACGCGGACCGGTCCGCTCTCTGTGGACGACCGGCTCGACGCCCTCCGGCTCGAGACCGGGATCACCCACAGCTTCCTGGTGCGCCGGGCCTTCTGGGCCGGGATCCTCGAGGAGCTGCCGTCGCTGGTCCCCGCCGCCGCCCGCATCGAGGCGCTGTCAGGCCGCTACCCGCTGCTCCTCGACGACAGCGGGGAGGATGAGGGCACCAGCTACGGCGAAGGCGAGCGCTTCGTCCGTTTCGATTGCACCGTGCCGGTGGGGGCCCCCCTCCCCCGCCGGGGGGGCGGCGCTCCAACCCCCGCCGGGCGGCGCCCCGGCCCGCCCCCGCCCCCCTCCGGGGGGGTGACGGGGCCCGCGGCCCGCCCCCCCCACGACGGGGCCCCGCCGATGGCCAGGCTGTCGGCGACCTGCGAGCCGCGCGGAGGTTGAGCGATGACGAACACCAAGAACCAACCCGGGCGGCCCAGGACCGCTGCCAAGTCGATGTTCCACCTGACCCCGGAGACGCAGGGGGTCTACAAGGCGACGCTCGCGGCGGTGATCCTCGTGGTCGGATTGCTGGCCGTGCGCCTGCCCTTCGGCATGCGCCTCGACGCCGCCCGCGCGAACCGCGACCAGCAGCAGCGGCTCGTGGAGGACCTGCTCGAGGTCCAGGCCATGATGGACGTCGCGCGGGTCTACCGGGAACGCCTGACCGAGGCCGACGACGTGGTGGTGTGGCAGGAGTACGTCCAGCGGCAGCTCGAGCTCGCCGGCGGCCGGCTGCTCGAGTTCGTCCCCGGCGTCCCCATCTCCAGCGGCAACTTCAAGATCCTCGACCTCGAGATCCGCGCCACCGGCGATTACTCGCAGCTCGCCGACTTCGTCGACCGGCTCGAGCGCAGCGAGCACCTGATCCGGATCGACGACCTCGGCGTAATGGTGGAGAGCGGCTGGCTGACGCTGACCGCCAAGGTGCGCATCCTGACCGGCACCAGCGTGCTCGACCTGCTGGACGAGGAGGAGGTCGAGGCATGATCGCCCTGGTGAAGAAGAACAGCTTCCTGTTCGTCGGCGCCACCCTGGTGTGGTTCAGCTGGTCGGCGGTCCAGGAGGAGGTCGTCCCCAGCGAGGCGGTGGACCGCTCCGTCCCGGTGATCGCCGAGGAGCTGCTGGGGATGCGCGGCGCCGAGACCGCGGCGCTCAGCCCGGCGGACCCGTTCCAGATGGCGCAGATCCTGGCCAAGGTCGCCGAGGCCAGGGAGGCCGACGCGAACGCTCAATACTCCAGCGGCGGCGGTCCGGAGGACCCGGCGGCGGAGGAGGACGGACAGGTCACCGCCGCCCTCGTGATCCGGCTCGACTCCGCCCTGAGCTCGGGGTCCTACCGCTCGGCCGTCATCAACGGTCAGCGCTGCCTGGTGGGCGACGCGGTCGCCGGCCTGGACCCGGACCAGCCTGCGACGGTCACCGAGATCACCGGGAGGACCGCCACGGTGCTCTACCTGGGCGAGTTCTTCGTCCTGGACATGGTGGACCGGCGCGAGATCGCGCTGCGCGACTTGGCCCTCATGGCCGGCCTGCTGGGCGGCGGCGCCCGCCCGGAGGAGGGCGGATGAGCCCCTCGATCGCCCAGGAAGCCTTGATCACCCGCCTCCTCATGGAGAGCGGCGAGCTCACGGCCGACGCCCTCGAGGACTTCAAGGGCACCCTCGCCCCCGGCATGGTGGTGGACGGCCGCCTGCTCATGGCCGAGAAGGTGGTCGACGAACGGACGGTGGCGCGGCGCTACGCCGAGCACCTCGGGATCAGCTACCTCGACCTGACCGTCGAGGAGCAGCCCCGGATCACCGAGACCTACCCCGGCGACGAGCCGAGGGTCCTCGGCACGCTCGCCGAGATGGGGGACGAGGTGCGCGCGGCCTCCGCGGTCCTGCCGGAGAAGGTGTGCATCGACCGCAGGGTGCTGGGCGTCTTCCGGCGGGACGGCGGGCTGCACGTGGCGCTGATCAACCCGGCCGACTTCCGCACCATTGAGGAGCTGCGGATGCTCTCGGGCACGCCGCTGGTCGCCCACGCGGTCACCCTCAGCCTCTACGACGCCATCTCGCGCGAGATCCTCGGCTCCAACAGCAAGGTCCGCGAGATCATCCTCGAGGCTGGGGACGACGCCGAGGCCAGCGCCGTGAAGGAGCGGGACGAGGGCGTCGACGTCGACGTCAAGCGCGCCCTGCCTGACGGCAAGGACAGCCAGGTCCTGCGGATCGTCAACATGCTGCTGCTGCAGGCCATCGAGGAGGGGGCCAGCGACATCCACCTCGAGCCGTACGAGAAGACCGTGCGGGTGCGCTTCCGCGTCGACGGCCACCTGCGCGAGGTCACGCCGCCGCCGCCGTGGATCTTCTCCCAGATCGTGTCGCGCCTGAAGATCCTGGCCAAGATGGACATCGCCGAGCGGCGCAAGCCGCAGGACGGCGGCATCACGCTCAAGGACGGCGACTCCCGCGTCGACCTGCGCGCCTCGACGGTGCCGACGGTCTACGGCGAGAAGATGGTGCTGCGGGTGCTCGAGAAGGGCAACATCCCCGAGCGGCTCGAGCTGCTCGGCTTCTCCGAGGCCCAGGCGAGCGCCTTCATGGAGGCCGGCCGGTCCCACCACGGCCTGATGTTCGTCACCGGACCGACCGGGTCCGGCAAGAGCACCACGCTCTACACCTGCCTCAACAGTCTGTGGATAAAGTCCTGGACTCGGAATTCGCCAGTTGAGAGAGTACGGCCATGGCAATGGGCCGACGCAGCAAGGCGGAGCAAGAGGCGCTCTTCTTCTCCGCTCTCGACCTTCCCCGCTCACCGGGTCACCCTTTCTACGACCGCCTGAGCCGAGTCCTGGGCGAGGCCGACTTCG
>JACNJP010000381.1 GCA_014382465.1 Planctomycetota bacterium | reverse complement strand
CAGGGTCCGCCAGGTGCAGCGAGGCCGGCCCGTGGCAGGACTCGCAGCCCACCCCGAGCTCGGCGTAGCGGGCGTCGAAGCCGCCGTCGGCGCGGGCCTCGAGCTCGGCGCCGACGGTGTGGCACCCGGAGCAGCGCGGCGCCCACTCGTTCTCGATCGAGGCCCAGAACAGGCCGGTCCCGACGGTCTCGTGACCGACCGCGCTGTAGGGCTTCCAGTGCTGGGTGAGGTGGTTCCACTGCACCGGCAGTACCGCCTGATGGCCCTCGACCTCGGTGACGAAGCGCTGCTTGTAGAAGCCGCCGATGGTGCGCAGCACCGGAAAGTCCTGCATCGCGCCGTCCGGCCCCAGGGTGCGGACGAAGTAGCGCCCCCCCTCTTCCCAGGCGCGCATCTCGACCCCGTCCATGGTGAAGGGCTGGCCGTCGAAGGGCGCCACCACGGCTTCGGCGGTGGCGAGCTGCTCCTGATACGGGTGACGGGTCCGGCGCCAGCCGTCGTAGAGCGCCGGGTGGCACTCGCGGCAGGCTTCGGAGCCGACGTAGCGCGCCCCTTCCGCCCGCATCCGGGCGGGCACCGGCGCGCCGCCCCGGATCGCCAGGGCGCAGGCGGCGCCGCCGAGGGCCGCGGCCAGGAGGAGGAAGGAGAGCAGGTGGCGGGACATTCGGGGCAACACAGCAAAGGCCGTGCCGGTCGCGGCAGGGTCCTCCGGGGCGGCCAGGTTACGCAGAGGGAACCGCGGCAGCTCAGCAGTCGCCGAGCTGCTCGAGGCGGTGGTGGGCGGCGCCGGACTCGAAGACGTCCCGGGCGGCGCCCACCGCGCTGGCCATGTCGCGGGTCAGGCCCCCCAGGCGCACGATCAGGGCCGCGCCGATCAGCGCCGCGTGGTAGGCCGCCCCCGGCACCCCCATGAGCGCCTGCTGGGTTGCGACCACCGAGGCCTCGAGCCGGTCCTCGTGCATCTGGGCCGGCTCGGCGCCGCACTCGAGCACCAGGTCGGCGGGGTGCAGCCTCAAGGGCGTGCGGACGCCGTCGTCGATGCACAGGCCGCGGGTCTGGTCGCTGACCCAGGGATCGATCGAGCCCTCGACGCCCTGGACGATCAAGGCGTTGCGGTGGCCGAGGATCGTCAAGGCCTCGCTGGCCAGGCCGAGCACCGGGCCGCCGCGGGCCGGCACCATCAGCCGGCAGCCCGGCGGAGCGAGCAGCTTGGCGACGGTGTCGGGGGCGCAGCGCAGGCCGATCTCGTTCTCGATCGCGAGCAGCCGCTCCCACCCGGGGTCGGCGGCGGTCGGCTGCCAGAAGCCGAGGTTCAGCCGCCGCAGGCAGTCGGCAGCCCGGTCGGGATCGGCGTGGAGCTCGCCGCCCAGGCGCTGCCAGACGTCGCCGACCGTGACGCCGGCGCCCCCGGCGTGGGGAGCCGCCTGGACCAGCACCGGGACCCCGCAGGACGCCGCCGCCGAGGCCGAGGCCAGGGCCACCAGGGGGTGCCGGCTCTTGCCCAGCCGGCTGGTCGAGATCACCACCGCCCCCTCAGGCAGCGCCGGGAAGCGCACGCGCGCACGCGCGGCCACGGCGAAGCCCGCCAGCTCCTCGCCGGCGAGCCCGCGACAGCGCATGGCGACGAAGATCGCCGCGACCTGGGTGGCGGTGCCCTTGCCCTCGAGCAGGGCGGAGTAGGCCTTCTCGGCCTGGTGGCGGCTCAGGTTGCGCGAGCGCGTGCCCTCGCTCCCTCCGCAGATCTCATGGACCAGGCTCCTGAGGTCGTCGTCGGCCATGCCCTACTCTGCCATCTTCTCCTCGACCGCCGCCAGGACCTTGGCCACGTGGCCTCGGACGCGGACGTTGTCGAACACCCGGGCGATCTTCCCGGACGGGTCGATGACGAAGGTCGAGCGGACGATCCCCATGTACTTCCGGCCGTAGTCGTTCTTCTCGCGCCAGGCGCCGTACTTCAGGCCGACGCGGCTGTCGCGGTCGGCCAGCAGCGGGAAATTGAGGCCCTCCTGGGCCGAGAAGACCTCGTGGCGCTCGAGGTCGTCCGGGCTGACGCCGAGGACCACCACGCCGAGGGAGTCGAAGGACTCCATCTGGTCGCGGAAATCGCAGGCCTCGGTGGTGCAGCCGGCGGTCAGGTCCTTGGGATAGAAGTACACCACCACCCACCGGCCCCGCAGCTCGGTGAGGCGGATGCGGTCCTCGCGCGTCGCGGGAAGGGTGAAGGCCGGGGCGCGTTTGCCTTCGTGGAGGACTGGATTCGACACAGACTCTTCGGCAGGGGGCACCGAGGGCGGAATGTTTCCACCGTGGATTATGCCCACGCTCCCGCGGATGGCTAGTGCCTCTGGACCGGGAATCGTGCCCGGGCTCGACCGCGAGCCCGATCAGCGCTGGCCGCCGCCGCCGCTGCCCGCGGCCTCGGCCTCGGGCTCAGCGCCTTCGGCTCCTTCGCCGGTGACGCCCTCGTCCTTCTGCGCCTGGACGCCCTCGATCACCGCCTCGATGACCTCGGCGGGGGTCGGCTCCGGTCGAGGGCGGATGTGGGCGAAGTAGGGCGACTTCTGCTTGTCATAAGCAAGATCGCCGTTCACCACCGCCCACTGGACGAAGCTGCGGTAGTCGAAGAGGTCGCCGTCGCACACGATC
Organism: Planctomycetota bacterium; assembly: GCA_014382465.1. Taxonomy (GTDB): domain Bacteria; phylum Planctomycetota; class UBA1135; order UBA1135; family UBA1135; genus J029. The sequence goes on along the minus strand of JACNJP010000381.1, from coordinate 5,058 downwards.
AGGTCGGCGTCCTTGCCGGGCTCGATCGAGCCGACGCGGTCGGCCACGCCCAGGATGCGGGCGGCGTCGATCGTGATCGAGCGCAGGGCGGCGTCCTGCGGCAGCCCGCCGCGGATGGCGAAGGCCACCTCCATCGGCAGGGTCAGCAGGTCGCGGCCGGCGATGCCGCCGGTGCTGATGTAGCTCTGCCCCGGGACGATGGCGAACTCGATGCCGTGCTGCCACAGGATCCGGGCGTTCTCGATCGACCAGCCGTTGGGCCGGTTGAGCTCCTCGTCGGCCCAGCTCTTGGCCCGCGGGGTCAGCACCAGCCGGGCGCCCGAGCGGCTGAGCTGCGGCGCCACGGTCCAGGCCTCCTGGCCGCCGAAGATCACCGCCTCCATCGGGTAGTCCTCGATCAGCTCGCAGACCGACAGCAGGTCCTTGGTGTTGTTGGCGTTGAAGCGGGCCACCGCCTGGCCCTGGAGCAGCTTCATCGAGCGGTCGTCGACGCCCTTCTTGTCGGGCTCGACGGCGTCCTCCTCGCCGGCCTGCTTGGCGGCCTCGAAGGCGCGCTGCTGACGCAGGTAGTCGCGCGCGCGGTCGAGCTTGTCGCGCAGCTCCCGCCGCCCGCGCGGCGACGAGGTCGAGTAGCTGAGCGTGACCCAGTCGGCCTGGGCGAGCACCACGTCATCGATCGAGTGGCGCACCAGCTTGGCGACGGCGCCGCCGGACTGCACCGCGGTGAGCCCGCCGGCGAGGCCGAGGTCGACGTTGAGGGCGAAGGGGTCGTAGTCGTCCGCCACCGCGTCGCCCCTGCCCTGGACGATGCCGCTGGAGTTGACCGCCACCAGGCCCGGGTAGACCTTCATGCCGGCGGCGTCGATCACCGTGGCGCCCTCGGGCACCCTGACCTTGGAGCCGACCTTGAGGATCCGGCCGTCCTTGCACAGCACGGTGCCGCGGGCGATGACGCCGTCGCCGACGGTGTGGATCTCGCCGCCGACGATCGCCAGGTACGGGCTCGCCTCCGCCGGAGCGGCCTCCGCCGGCGCCTCCTTCTCCTTGGCCGGCGCCTTCTCGGGGGCGGGCTTCTCCTCCACGACCTCCTCCTTGGGCGGGTCCTGGAGCGGCGGCGGGGCGGCGGCCGGGGCGGGCGCCAGGGCGAGCATCAGTTCGAGCAGAGCCATCACTTGTCCTCCTCCTCCTTGGCCCGGTCGTAGAGCACCTTGCCGTCGCGGAGCACGAGCTGGACCTCGGCCACCGGGTTCAGGAAGTCGCCGTCCAGCAAGATGAAAGTCGCCGGCGCGCCCGGCTTGAGGGCCTGGACCAGCTCCTCCTGGCCCATGGCGGCGGCGGGCCGCAGGGTCACCGCCTCGATGGCGGTGCGGCGGTCGAGCCCCTCGCGGACCAGGTCGGCCAGGCCTAGCCGCAGGCTCCTCACTCCCTCGAGGTCGGCGCGCGGCGGCGTCAGCACGATCTCGACTCCGGCGGCGTGGAGCTCGGCGGCCGGGTGGGAGGCGATGCGGGTGTACGGCAGGTCGGGCAGGGAGGCCGGCAGGTAGACCCGCACCCCGGCTGCTGCGATCGAGTCCTTGACCTCGTGGAAGTTGCCGGCGAAGCCGCCCCAGCGCGGCAAGGCCAGGACCGCCTCCCATGCCAGGTCGCGGTCGCCGAGCAGATCGAGCCAGTGGAGCCAGGCGGCCGGCTTGTCGAAGCTGACCTGGACCACCCGCTCCTTGCGCAGCCACTCGACCACCGGCATCAGGTTGGGGTCGATCTTGGGCGCCTCGAATTCCTTCGGCGGCTCCTGCTCCTCGGGCTTCTTGCCGTCGTCCTTGCCCTTCTCGGCGGGCTTGGGCGGGTCCTGGGCGGCCTTGCCGCCGCCGGCGCCGTCCTTGCCGCCTTCGGCCGACTTCTTGGCCTCCTCGGCCTTGGCCTTCTGCTTCTCTTCCCACTCCTTGCGGGCCTTCTGCCAGGCCTCGCGGGCCTTGTCCTCGCCCTCGATGGCCTTCTCGGCGTCGGCGATCGCCTTCCGCAGCAGATCCTTGGCCGAGCGCGTGCTGCCCATCATCTGGAAGCTGAGGTGCAGGTCCTCGACCAGCGGCTCGGGCGCCGGGGTCCCGCCGTCGGTGCTGATCACCGAGCTGCGGCCGGGGACGCCGTCGCCGGGCGGATCGACGCCGGCCACCAGGACTCCCAGCTCGAGCAGCTCGTGGAGCTGCTCCGGCTCGAGCCACAGGCTGTCGACGGCGCGGAAGCGGCCGTTGAGGCCGCCGCCGCGCGAGCTGCGGACCAGGAAGTTGGCGTGGGACAGCGCCAGCGGCGGCGTGATCGTCGAGCCGGAGCCGCGCAGGTCGCGGACGCGGGCGCCCTCGGGCAGCACCAGCGCCTGGCCGATCTTCTCGATCAGGCCGTCGCGCACGATCACGAAGCCGTTCTTGATCGGGTCGCCGTCGAGGGTCTCGATGAGGTCGACGCGGTAGACCGTCGCGCGCCCCTTGGGGGCGCTCTGGTCCGCTTCCTGGGGAGCCAGGAGCGGAGCGGCGAGGAGCAGGAGGGCTGCTGCTGCGGGCATGTTCAGTAACGCTGGCCGTCTCGGATGTCGTAAGCGATCTTCCCGTCCACCAGCACGAGCTGCACCGGTGACCGCGGATCGAGAGGTTGACCGGCCTTGACGACGATGTCGGCGTCGATGCCGGGAGCCAGGCGGCCGAGGCGGTCCTCGGCCAGGATCTGGCGGGCGGGGTCCACGTTGATCGATTCCAGGGCCTCCCAGGTCGAGCAGCCGAGCCGCTCGGCCAGGGAGGCCTGGTAGAGGAACTCCTCCTGCGGCACCACCGGCGCGTCGGTCTGGACCGAGATGTCGCGGTTGCCGGCGGCCTCGTAGGCCTGCACCAGGCCGATGAAGCGCGCCCGGCCGTTGAAGGAGAAGTCGAAGTTGCGCGGCCCGATGTTGAGCGAGGCGGCGACCGCGGCGATGGCTTCGCCGGCCATGTAGCCGTGGAAGGAGCCGTGGCTGACGACCACCGGCACGCCGGCCTCGAGCTGGAACATCCGCACCGTGCCGTAGGTGTCGCGGGCGCCGGCGGTGTGCACCAGGTAGGGGTAGTGGCCGCGGTTGACGCCGGCGATGTGGGCGACGTCGGGCCGCTGGCCGAGGGTGTCGCTGTCAGAGACCGCCTGGGCCTCGGCCAGCCACCAGCGCAGCATCCACCACATGCCCATGCGCGAGTTGCCGAGGTCGGCGCCGCGCTCGGGGTTGTAGCCCTGGGCGATCTTGACCGAGCCGGGCTGCCGGAACACCACCTCGGCGACGGTCTTGCCCGGCTTGGCCTTCACCAGCACGCCGGCGCCGCCCATGTTGGTGCCGGAGCCGGGGATGCCGTTGAGGGTGGTCACGCCGGCGGCGGCGGCGTCGCGGTAGAGAGGGTTCCACGGCACCACGGTGTCGAGCACCCGGAGCTCGGGGTTGTCCGGGTGGACCATGTCGTTGATGTCGCCCCAGCCGCCGGTCTGGATGTGCGAGTGCAGGTCGACCGCGCCGGGGAAGGCGGTGGAGTCGGGGTAGCTCCAGTGCTCCCCCATCGTCCGCGGCAGCTCGAGCTGGTCCTGGCGGCCGACCGCCAGGATGCGGCCGTCCGCCAGCAGGATGCGGGCGTTGTGGATGACCTGGCGCTGCTCCATCGTCAGGGCGATGCCGACGTCCAGCACGTCCACCGGCTCCGCTCGGAGCGGCGCGGCGAGCTGCGGGATCGCGGCCAGGAGCAGCGGGCAGATCACGGGATCAGAAGCGCCTGCCGTCGCGTTCGGCGTCGTAGGCGAGCTTGCCGCGCACCCAGGCCTTCTTGACCGACGAGCGCGGATCGAGCGGGAAGCCGTCCCAGGCGACGATGTCGGCGTCCAGGCCGGGGGACAGCGCGCCGCACTCGTCGTCGACCTTGAGCGCCGCGGCCGAGTAGGAGGTGACGCCGCGGAGGGCGCCGGCGGGGTCGTCGTGGCCGAGCCGCACGCCCATGGCGGCCTGGAACGAGAGCTCCTCCTGCGGCACCACCGGGGCGTCGGTGTTGTAGCCGAGCAGGAGGCCCTCCGGGACCGCCTTGGACCAGTTGGCGGCGCAGCCCTGGATGGAGGAGTCCGAGCGGTCGAACCAGAACTGGCGCGGGCCGTTCATGACCGGCACGCCGAAGGCGGCCGCCAGCGGGCCGTTCTTGTAGCCGTCGAAGGTGCCGTGGTCGATGAAGGCCTCCAGCCCCAGGTCGCGCTTCTGCATGGTGATCGTCTGCAGCACCACCTGGAAGATCTGGGTGTGCACGCTGACCGGCACGCTGCCGTTCTCAAGGCCGATGAAGGCCTCGAGCTCGAAGTCCATCGGCGCCTCGCCGGCCTCGTAGGCCTTGGCCCACTCCAGGCCGCGGGTCAGGGTGTGGCGAGTGTTCCAGTTCATCAGCATGCGCGAGCGCGAACCGTCCCAGCCCCAGCGCTCGGGGTTGCCGGCCTGGGCCACCTTGAGCGAGCCCGGCGAGCGCATGACGATGTCTTCGACGGTGTCGCCGGCCATCTTCACGACCATGCCGAAGCCGCCCATGTTCGAGCCCGAGCCCGGGATCAGCAGCGCGCTGGTGACGCCGCCGGCCAGCCCATCCCGCACCAGCGGGTTGGCCGGCTCCAGCACCTCGTGGGTGCGCAGCTCGGGGTTGGTCAGGTAGACGGTGTCGTTGAGGTCGCGTAGCGAGCCGGCGACGTGGCCGTGCGGCTCGACCATGCCCGGCGCCAGCCACAGGTCGCCGAGGTCGACGATCTCGAGCCCCTCGGGCAGGTCGAGGTCCTCGAGCCGGCCGACCTGGACGATCTTGTCGCCGCGCCAGACCACCACGCCGTTGTTCACCACCTGGGGCTCGGCCGAGGTGAAGACCTTGGCGGCGCGCATGGCGCGCAGCGGCTCCTCGGCGGCGGCCGCCTGCGGGGCGCAGAGACTGAGGGTCAGAGCGGTGAGGATCATTGCTTCGGCACCTCGCGGCCGTTGACGAACACCTGGAGCACGCGGCTGCGCAGGTCGAAGGGCGGGCCGCTGTGGAC
>JACNJP010000351.1:1074-7714 GCA_014382465.1 Planctomycetota bacterium | reverse complement strand
GGCGGGCGGCCGGCGGATGGCGGACGTCGAGCGCGGGGCCGACGCCCAGGTGCGGGGGCCGCGCGAGGGCGGCGGCCGGGAGGCCGCGCGGATGCTGGGCGTCGGGGAGGCCAGCCTCTACCGCGCCATCCGCCGGTTCGGGCTGCCAGAGTAGAGGGCCGCACGGGTCAGATCAGCACCAGGTCGAATTCCTCCGGGTCGATCTTCATCTTTCGCGCATAGCGCATCAGCTCCTCGTTGAGCAGGGAGAAGGCAATGGCGAGCACGGCTGCGTCGTCGAGCCAACCGATGATCGGGATGAAATCCGGGATCAGGTCGAAGGGGCTGATCAGGTAGAGAAGGGCGGCCACCGCGGTCGCCACTACGCGCCAGCTCGGCCTGTAGTCACCGTTCCACCAATCGACGATCAGCCAGTAGAGCAGCCGGGCTCGTTGGGCGAGCAGGCGAATCCATTCCAAGGCCGAGCGGTCAAGCTTGTCGAGGATGCCGGGCGTCTTCTCCATGACGTATTCGGCGTCCGCGTTTTCCACGGTCTTCGAGCTCTCCAGCAGGATCGCTTTCAGCTTCTTCTTTTCAGCAGCGGTGATTTCCTTGCGTCTCGACATGGCGGGACCTCCAAGGGTCCAGGGAATCGGGTTGGGGACCTCGCTCGGTGGCGCGGGTCTGTTCGAGCGGGTGGCAATCAAACGGCGTGCCGTCGACCTGCTCCACCAGCCGCGGTCGGAGTCGATCGAAATGAGCGACGTCGGTCGTTTCGAGCGTCCGCGCCGCTGGCTGCGGACCTCCACAGCGGCACGGACATGGCACGGGTCTTGCCCTTTCCGCGGAACGGCGTCCAAGGGGACGCCTCTTCCGCAACCCTGCTTGGGCCCCCCATGAAACCCCTCTTCTCCGTTCTCGGACTCTCCCTGCTCGCGAGCTGCGCCTCCACTCACCGAGAGATCCACACCACCGACCGCCCGCTGGGCGAGATCCGCTCGCTGAACGACTACGTCGTGGACATCCAAATCGCCTCCGAGCCGGTCTTGGGCAAAGCCGCCGGCGGCACCGTGCTCGGGCTCTTCATCATCGGCGACACCGACTACGCCGACGCCATCGGCTTCGACGGCGACTCCTTCAACCTGCTCTCCAGCATCCTCGGCTCGAGCCGCCTCGACGAACTCAAACGCGCCGCCATTCGCGACGCCTGCGCCGCGTCGAGCTGCGAGGTCCTGGCCTATCCTACCTTCCGCTGGAACGAATCCTCGAATCCCTTCGTCACCCAGTACACCGTCGAGGTGAAGGGCTACCCGGGCTTCATCAAGGAGATCAAGAACATCCGCCGCGAGGTCAAGCCCGGCATGCTCCAGCTCGGCCCGAACGACGACCCGGTGCCGCCCGGCAACCGCTACCGCGTCGAAGCCGGCGAGGGAACCACCTTACAGGTCGGGATGGGCCGCACCCTCGGCGCGGCCGGGTCAGGCGGCCTCCGCAGAGGTGCCGGTGAACCGATGACGGACCGCCCCTTCGGCTGGAGGGGCTGAGCCGTGCGCTCTGCTCTGCTTGGCCTGCTGCTCGCGGGAGCGGCGGGCTGTTCCACGACTCCGCCGGAGCACCCCTGGGGTGTCCGCAGCTTCATCCTCCAACCCAAGGATGAGGATTTCGCCGGCGGCCTGGCGATCGAGCGTGTCTACGCCGAGGACCGGTCGATCTCCCTCTCGGCGGAAGGATTCACTCGCCGCGAGGTCGATCCGGTCGGCTTCGGCCGGGCATGGGAAGGCGAGTTCAACTACACCGTGCTCCGCCTGGAGCACCGCGCCTGGTACCACCCGGGTGAGCGCCTGGAGCCTTTCCTGGGCTTCGGCCTCGCGCGGGTCGGCTTCGGTGACTCCCGGATCCGCTCCGAAGAACTCACCGTCTTCGGCTCCGGCGGCTTCGACTGGTGGTGGACCCCGAGCACCTCGCTCGAGCTCGGCCTGCTCTACGACGTGCCGGTGAGCAGCGACGACCAGGGCGTTGCGCCCGACTGGCTCCAGCTCCGGCTGGGGTTGGCCATTTGGTTCTAGGTTGAAGATATCTGGGCCGCGTCGGTTCGCCGGCGCGGTCCGCTTCCTGCTCCTCGCAGGGTCCCATCAAGCACCGCCCTCGCCGAGCACCACTGCCGCCCGCCGGATGGCGCACTCCAGCAAATCGCGGCGGTGGCCGGTGCAGGCGACCCAGGGGAGGCACGGTTGACTGGCGGTGCGCCGCATCTCGCGGCCGCACATCGTGCCCATGAGGCGCGTGAGGACGAAGACGTCGGCGCGCGCCAGGGTGCCTTGCGTCGGCCAAGCGCCGGCCTGGCAGGATCGGGGTGGCCGTCGAGGGGGGGGCGGCGCCGGTCGTGGACGTGCGGAGCGTGCGGTAAGGGAGGAGCCGGGCGGGCGAAAGAAAGGGCCAGGAGCGAAGCGCCCCTGGCCCGAGTTACCGATCTGTGACCTAGGCGTCGGACGTCTTGCGCGCCGGCGCCTTGGTGATGGCCTTCCCGTCGGCGGAGTCCGCCTCGGAGAGGGCGTTGAAGATGTCCTTAGCCGCGTCCTTCTTGCGACGCAGCTTCTTCTTCTGGTTCCCCTCCTGGTCCACCTTGTTCTCGAGGAGGATGCCAATCCAGTGGTCGCCGTTGCTCCAGTCCACCTCGAGCAGTCGATCCATGACCACCTGGACCACGTCCTCGGAGGCGGCAGAGTCCAGGACCTTCTTGGCGAACGCCCCGATGGCCAGCATGGCGGGCTGGCTCGAGATCAGGAATTCCCCGCGCTTCTTGATCATCTCCTCAAAGGCCGCAGTGAACTCCCTGAAGAAACTGATGATCTTGGACGTCGCCTCCTCGCAGTCCAGGCCGTCGTAGTCGTAGTTCCTGCTCGGGCAGTGGGTCTTCTGCAGCATGGCGCACACCATGTCGTAAAGACACGTGTAGGTGAGCACCTCCTCCGCCTTTGCCGGCAAGCTCACCTTGTCCCGGAGGATTCCGCCCCGGAAGAGGGGGACCTCCTTGATGAGCTTGTCAACGATGCGGGTCTGCTTCTCGCGGTGGTCCCGGCAGATGACTTGGTTGCGGGTCGGGTGGACGCCCTTGCCGTTCAAGTCGCAGTAGGCCTGTTGGGCCCACTGCTCGTCGCGACCGTAGTAGATTTCCACAGCCACCTCCACGTCACCGTAGGTGGTGCGGTCCTGCCGCCAGAGGCTGTGCCACACCGCCAGCTGCGTCTCGCCGTCGAGGGCGAACAGCTTCTGGCCGTGCGGAATCAGCATCGAGCCGTCCTCGTCCAGCTCCATGTTGGTGGCGCTGCACAGGGTCATCGGCGGGAGGATGCCGTCGCCATGGGTGATGAAGCGACGCGTGTACTTCACGAACTCGCCCAAGTTCGACTTCTTGGCCCCAGCCAGCTGCCGCTGGACCGCGTTCCGGATGAGGGTCGACTCGGGGTCGAGCTCGCCGTCCGGAACCTTGCGGTCGCCGAACTTGGTCGGGTTCTCGGTGAGGTAGCCGACGAGGGTGCGGATCTTCACCTTGCCGACGAAGCGCTTGTCCCCGAGGGCGAACCCGGGGATCTTGCTGCAGGCGAGGTCCACGAGGTTGGTGAGCGACAGGCCTGCATCCCTGTCCGAATCCTGGGACCCGGAAGTCGGCTCAGCCGGGAGCTCGTCGATCGCCACGTCGCCCTTGGCCTCGTCGACGACCAGGAGGCCGCACTCCGAGCCCAGGACGGGTTCATCAGTCTTGGGCGAGATGACCATGCCAGAAGACAAGTCTTCGCACTTGTTCATTTCGAGGTGGCTCACTTCTCCCCCTCCTTCCCCGTCGGAGCCGGGAAGAGGTCGGGCACGTAGACGCGGTACCCCTTGGGGCCGGTCGCGCCGGGGGCCTGGTGGCGAGGCAGCTCGCCGGTCTTCCACGCCCGCGAGATCGCTCGGGGGCTGGTGTCGACGAGGTGGGCCGCTTCCTGGCGGCTCACGAAGAGCCGCGGGCGGTCGAGGAGCCTCTGGATGAGGCGATTGCGGTCGGGATCGGGCGGCGGTGCGCCCACTGAAGTGATCTTCATCTTTGTCTATTGGTTGTGTGTTCCCTCAATGTGTGGAACACGGTTTATGTTGTGCCGAAGGAGAGTACGGGACTCATCCTTCGACGGATCGCTCATGTGCGAGGAGAGCGATCGGGTATGGCACCGGCGACAGTCGCCGGATCGGGAGCCAAAGAACGAGGTCCAGGGGGGCGGTCGTCGCACCGGGACCTTGCTCAGACTACTAACCGTTCAGAAGGGCAAGGTCAACAGCGGATTTTGGTTGCAGATTCCGAGGTTACAAGGCCTCGAGCGCAGCCCTGAGATCACTGTCCTCGACGTGGGTGTAATGGTCCATCATGGTCGCCGTGCCATGGCGGGCGAGTTCTTTTGCGGCGACATCAGAAAAATTCTGGCGGACCCGGCTGACGAAGCTGTGCCGCATGCAGTGGAACTTCCAGGGCCCGAACTTCTCGTGGCGCTTCCGGAACCGGGCCCAGGACCGCTGGATCGGGTCCCGCCGGCCCGAGAAGGGGCCGTCCTTGCCCAGGAGACGCCGTCGCTGGAGCACGCGCACGACCTCGTCGTGCATCGGGATGGTCTTCGTGCCGCCCTTGTTCCTTGGGGAGCGGATCGTCCAGATACCTCGGTCGAGGTCGACGTCCTCCCACCGCAGTCTGATCGCCTCGACGTAACGGAGGCCGGAGAACCAAAGGATCGTTGAGATGTCCAACAGCTCCGTCGCCAGGGCCCTGTACTTAGCAGTGCTGGCTGACTCGACTTCTTCCTCCATGGCCAGGATCATCTCCCGGTAGACCTTCTCGGGCATGGCTCGGTGACGCTGTGTCTGTGCGTGGAAGCGGAACCGGTGGCAGGGGTTTGCGGCAACGGCCTCCTCTGTGATCAGGAAGTTGAAGACCATGGACAGCGCCGTCAGGTGCCGCTTCATCTGGATCCTCGACACCTTGTTGTCTTCGAGGTAATCGAGGAGCCGGCGGACGTCGGCGCGGCCGACCTCAGTCGCCGGCCGGTCTTCCGAGAAGAAGGCGAGCATGTTCTTCGCCCAACGGCGGTAGTCGATGAGGGTCTTCTCGTCCAAGCCGTGGCGAGGGCGTTCGCGATCGGCAAGCCAGTCCTTGATCCCGCCTTGGATGGTGGCGTCTCGGCACCGGCCCTCAGTTCTCGGAGCAGCTCGCTCCGCTTCGAACTGACGGAGGGCATCCTCAGCCTCCGCCCGCTTGCGCGTCCGGGTCGACTTCTTCCTGGTCAGGCCGTCCTCGTGGAACAGGATGTAGAGGATGCCGTTGTCAGGCCGCCGCCAGAGGTGAGGACGGCGAAGGTATGATCTGCGTGGTTTCGTCGACATGGGCGGGCGCTAAGGCTCATTCCAATTCCATTCCAGGGGCCGTTTCCGGTACTCCGGAATAGGCTTCGATGGTCACCTTAACCGACGATTCCGCCGTTCCTTACGCCGACATCGGGCCGGTAGCTCAATGGTCAGAGCAGCGGACTCATAATCCGTTGGTTCCAGGTTCAAGTCCTGGGCGGCCCACCAAACTGCTCAGTAGCCGGCGTAGCCGAGCTCGCGCAGGTCCTCGGCCGAGCTGGGACCTGGTCCGCCCAGGATCAAGGGGCCCTGCGATCGGCCGTCGGCCGCGGCGCTGCTCCTCCGCCACGCCGAGTATTCCTTGACCAGCCGCTGCATCCGGGCCTGCTGCGCCTGCGCCTCGGCCGGGTCGGTCGGCGGCCCGCGCTGCTCCAGCGGATCCCGTTCCAGGTCGTAGAGCAGGATGTCGCCCTTGCCGTCCTCGCGCACCTGGCCGTGGACCTTCCAGCGGTCGTCGTAGCGGAAGCTGAACAGGCTGAGGAACTGGCTCACCCTCAGCCGCCGGCCCTGGTAGCTCCTGGACCCGTCCAGCAGCGGCAGCAGGCTCTCGCCCTGGATCCCCTCGGGCGGATCGATGCCGAGCCGGTCCAGCACCGCCGGCAGGACGTCGATCAGCATCGTCGGCTCGTCGCAGACCGCCCCGGCGAAGGCGCCGTCGGGGAAGCGGATCATCAGCGGCACCTGGAGTTGCTCCTCCCACAGGCGGTTGTGGCCGATGTACGGCCGCCGGTCGCCGAGGCTCTCGCCGTGGTCACTGAGCACGATCAGCAGGCTGCGGTCGAGGGTGCCGTCCGCGCGCAGCTCGGCGAGGAATCCGCCGAGCTGGGCGTCGGTCATCGCCACTCCGGCGTCGTAGGTGTTCCCCAGGTGCTCGATGTCGGCGCGGTAGCTCCCCGGCGGCTCGCTCCGGCTCCGGTCGAGGATGCGGCGGAAGTCCTCCTGGCCGCAGGCGCCGTCGAGCTGGAGGTCGCCGCCGTAGCCGGCCGTGAACTCGCTGCGCCACGGGTCGTCCGGCTCATACGGGCAGTGGATGTCGAAGGTGTGGAGGAACAGGAAGAACGGCCGGGGGTCGCCGTGCCGCTGCTCCCGCCAGCGGCGGACCTGCGGCAGGATCGTCGCCAGTCCGCGGTCGCTGACGGCCTCGCGGTCGTCGTCGGCGTCGACGAAGGTGGCGAAGCCGTCCTCGAAGCCGTAACCCCTGGCGAGGAAGCCGCCGCCGGTGAAGGCCGCGGTG
>JACNJP010000351.1:0-1064 GCA_014382465.1 Planctomycetota bacterium | reverse complement strand
GGCGACAGCGGCGCGGCACGTGACAGGACCCGGGCCCAAGAAGGACCCCGGGCTGGCGTGGGGGTCGAAGAAGGTGGCGAACCCGACCCCAAGCCCAGACCCCCGGGCGAGGAAGCCGCGGCCGGTGAAGGCCGCGGTGTCCCAGCCGGCCTCGCCCAGCATGCCCGCCCAGGAGGTGGGCGACCGCCGGAAGCTGTCGAGGTCGTGGCCGTGGCGGTGGACGTACTGGCCGGTGAACAGGCTGCGATGCGACGGCGCGGTGTTGCTGCTCTGGCTGAGGCAGTCGGTGAAGATCACCGACTCCCGGGCGAGTCGGTCGAGGAACGGACTGTTGCGCCCAGGGGCGCCGAAGGGGCTCAGGCGATCGGCCCGGCAGGTGTCCAGGCTCACCAGGATCACCGAGAGCGCGTCGCCCGCAGCCCGCGGCGGGTCCGGAGTCCCGCAGCCGCAGAAGGCCAGCGCGAGGCTCGCGAGGAAGGGCTGGAACGCGGGCCGCATGACTCGGTTCCCTACGGCTCGAGGCGCCGTGCCGAGAGAGGGGAAATGGCCGCGGCTGCGAGAAGTCATCCGGAAGGATCCGGTTACCGTCGCGGTGCCGGAAGGAGCCGGCGCGCCGAGCGGTCGGCCAGGCCTACAATCGGTGGTGCCGGGAGCGCCGCTTCCTCCACGCCGGCCTGCTCCCAGGGAGTCCTCCATGAAGCGACCGGTCCGATTCCTCCTCAACGGCCAGCCGGCGGAGCCGGTGGTCGATCCCGAGCGCCGGCTGCTGTGGGTGCTGCGCACCGAGCTCGAGCTCACCGGCACCAAGCACGGCTGCGGCCAGGGGCTGTGCGGTTCCTGCACGGTGCTGGTCGACGGCCGGGCCCAGCGCTCCTGCCGGCTGCGCGTGAGCGCGGTCGAAGGCCGGGAGGTCACCACCATCGAGGGGCTGGCGGACGGCGAGCAGCTCCACCCGGTGCAGGCGGCCTTCATCGAGCATGGCGCCTTCCAGTGCGGCTTCTGCACCTCCGGCATGATCGTCAACGCCGCCGGGCTGTTGAACGAGGACCCGCGGCCCTCGCGCG
>JACNJP010000472.1 GCA_014382465.1 Planctomycetota bacterium | reverse complement strand
CGGCCCGGCCTCGTTCTGGGTGTCGGGCAGCGGCGCGTGGGCCAGGCTCATGCTCAGCGGCCGCGCCAGCTCGGCGACGGTCGCCAGGGCGCCGCGGGTGATCTCCTGCGCCAGCACGAAGTCGTTGGCCGAGGTGCCGATGACGTCGCTGGCGGAGTGGATGTACGGGCTGTACTGGACCAGGTCCTCGAACGGGAAGATCGCCGGGAAGCCGTGCCGCGTGAAGCTGCGGTGGTCGCTGGTGCCGCCGGAGAGGCTGCCGCTGTTGATCGCCAGGCCGGGCACGTAGGCGGCGTAGCAGTCCTGCGAGAAGGCGTTCAGCGCCGGGTCGGTGTCGTTCAGCACGAAGTCGACGCTGCGGACGTCGCCGCTGGCGCGGTAGGCGGTCATGTCGAGCTGCACCATGCCGACGACGTTGGCGTTCAGCCCGTCGAGGTAGGCGGCGTAGGCCTCGGAGCCGAGCAGGCCGGACTCCTCGCCCGAGAAGGCGCAGAAGCGGATGGTGTAGGCGAAGTCCTGCTGGCTGAGGATCCGCGCGATCTCGATCACGCCGGCGGTGCCGGAGCCGTCGTCGTCGGCGCCCGGCGCGGGGGCGGTGCTGCCGGCGTAGTTGATCGAATCGTAGTGGGCGCCGACCACCACGATCTTGGACGGGTCGAGCTGGCCGGTCAGCTCGCCGATGACGACGTCCGCGCCGCTGTCGTAGTCGTAGAGGCTGGTCGAGAGCCCGTAGGAGGCCAGGCGGGCGTCGATCCAGTTCTGCGCGTTGACCTCGCCGGGCTGGCCGTGGCGGCGGGTGCCGAAGGCCACCAGGTCCGCGACCGCGTTCAAGAGCTCGGCGTCGCTGACCTGCGCCACCCAGTTCTGGATCGAGGGGTTGGGCGTGATGGCCCGGCCGAGGCCCGGGTTGTGGGGAACCGGCTTGATCGCCCGGCCCAGGTCCACGGGGCGAAAGGCGCCGTGGCACAGGAAGCCGCCGTTGAGGCCGGCCTTGAGCGCCTCAGGGGCGAGAGCGCGGAGGCTCAGCGCGCGCCGCGGGGCGCTCCACAGCAGGCGGCCGTCGGCGTGGCCGTGCCCGGCGTGGGGCTGGACGACCACCCGGGTCTCGGAGGCGACGAGCGCCTCCAGCGGCACCATGGCGGCCCCGAGGCGGCCGGCCAGGGCGGCGTCGGCGTCGCCGAGGATCCACCCGCCGAGGTCGTCGTACATCCGCCCGCCGTGGATCAGTCGATCGCGCAGCGGGGCATCGGCGTCGTAGCGGTAGACCGCCAGCGTCTCGCCGGCGGGGAGCTGCGGAAGGGGAGCCAGGAACAGGGCGAAGAGCGCGGTGAGCACGGGGATGGAGGCTGGAAGGGGTCGTGTGGCGCGGTAGGGGGGAAAGGAGATGGGGCGGGGGAAGGCCCCCGCCCCGTGGCCGGTCACAGGATCGTGACCGTGAGCGGATTCGAGTCGTACCACTGGCCGCCGGAGCGGCACGCGACCTCGAGGTGGATCGACAGTCCGGAGGCCGCCGGCGGCACCGGGCCGCTGGTCCAGGCGCCGTTGCCGGCGGCGTCGGTGGAGCCGCTGGCCAGGACGGTGGAAGGCCCGCCGATGTCGAAGGAGTGGCCCTGGAAGATCTGGCCGTTGAGGTTCATCGAGCGAGCCAGATACCACGGCGAGCTGGCCGGGGCGCCGCTGAAGCTCCAGCTCAAGGTCGAGCCGACGCTGCCGCTGGTGTCGCCGCCCAACAGGATGGTGTTGGTGCCGCCCGGGACCGGGTCGATGGTGAGCACCTCGAAGTCATCGATGTTCCAGCCGCCCAGTTCCAGGCCGCCGTCGGACTGCAGGGTGAAGCGGATGGTCACCGCCGGGTTGTTGTCAGCCCAGGCGCTGATGTCGAGCTCCTGGACGCTCCAGGCCGTGTCCACGGTGTGTCCGGAGCCGGGGTTGCTCCAGGCCAGGTTGCCGTTGACCAGGATCTGGGCGTCGTCGTAGATGCCCTCCTCGACGGTGAGCCAGCGGGCGAAGCGCAGCTTGACGCCGACGCGGCCGGTGCAGTCGATCGCCGGCGAATCGAGCCGGTTGCTGACGTTGGCGGCGTAGGAGCCGTTCCAGCCGCTGAGGCCGAGGTCGTTGGCCCAGCACTTCGAGCCGGAGTAGGCCCCCGCGGGGTCGGACCAGCCGACGCCGCTCGAGCTACCGCTCTTGCCTTGCGGCGTGCCGCGCTGCCAGTCGTCCTGGGTGGCGATCTGGGCGTGCGTCCAGCCCTCGTCGGTGACGCCCTCGAAGTCGTTGAAGTAGATGGACGTGACCACCCCGACCACGAAGCCGTGTTCCCCGCTGCGCGGGTGATTGACGCTGTTGCCGGCGCTGTCGTCGGCCTCGATGTGGTAGCTGACCCGAGCGGGAGAGACCTGTCCGGGGATGTCGCCGGACCAGGTGGCGCCGACGGTCGGGGCCATGGCGACGGTGACGGCGGCGCCGCCGTTGACCGAGTAGACCACCCTCGCGGCGGTGATCGTGGCGCCGATCCAGGAGCTGATGTCGGCGTCGACCACGTACGGGCCGGCCTCGTTCTGGGTGTCCGGGAGCGGGGCGTGGACGACGTCGATGAGCTGCAGGTCGACCCCCGGGAAGCCCTGCTCGCGGAAGCCGCCGTCGATGTCGAGGTAATTCGGCGTGCCGTTGTAGATGTTGGCGTCGTTGTCGTCGAGGGTCAGCCAGTGGTCCTCGATGATGCTGTGGATGTTGCCGTCGTTGTAGGCGTTCATCCAGGTCACCAGCAGGGTGTCGGCGATCAGGTCGCCGGCGGCGTTGCCGAGGGTGGTGTTCAGGTTGCGCCGCACCTTCCACAGCGCGCCCATCAGGACCTCGCCGTCGGCGTGGACCTGGCCGTAGCAGCCGCCGTTGTTGTCGCCGCAGTACTGGCGGGTGTTGTTGCCGGTGCGGATGAAGCCGGAGCCGGCGAAGTTTTCACCGACGATCGGGGTGTCGTAGATGTACATCGCGAAGACGTCGGCGTTGCCCTCGCCGAAGCCGTCCGAGCCGTTGCCGCTGCCGTAGAGGGAGTTTGCCCAGTGGCCCTCTTCGTGCGCCACCACGGTGCTGTAGGCGGTGTTGGCGCAGCCGCCGCCGGCGGCGTAGAAGTTGATCGAGCTGCCGTTGTAGTAGGCGTTGCAGGTCGAGCTGAGGTTGACGTTCGCGACCACCGGGAAGTCGAAGTGGGTGTCACCGGGGTCGATGCCCTTGACGAAGTCGCGGAAGTCCTGGATGCAGCGGTAGGCGTTGGCCTCGGCGGTGTCGCGGGCGGTCATGCCCGGGTTCATCAGGGCGTCGGCCGGCACGCCGGGGGCGTAGCTCTGGGTCAGGCTGTAGATCGAGCCCGAGCTCTCCTGGACGCGGGCGTAGGGGCCGCGGAACTGGAAGCTCAGGTCGACGTTGGAGGCGCCGGTGTAGGGGATCAGGAAGTCGCCGTTGGCGTCGGTGGTGGTGCTGCCCGCCGAGCTGGTGACGTTCATGTGCTTCATGACGTGCAGCGCCTCGGGGTTGGAGGCGATGTCCGGCTTGGTGCCCGGCGAGGCCCAGGCCTCGACGTGGCCGCTCAGGTCCTGCTGGTGGTGCACCAGGTTCTCGTCCTCGAGGACCTCGCGCGCCTGGCTGTCGGCGGCGACGTAGATCCGCCGGCCGGCCGGGACCGTGGCGGTCTCGTCCCACATCTCGATCGCCCAGGCGAGGCGCGGCTGGCGCAGCTTGTCGCTGGCGTGCTGGTAGATCACCAGCTCGGGCTCCTCGATGCGCTGGGCCCGGCGGCTCTCCAAGGCGAGGAAGGCCTGCTGGGCGGAGGTCACGGCGGCGTAGCGGCCGGCGACCGGAACGACGTCGAAGCCGGCCAGGTCGGGCAGGCCGGTCGAATCGAGGGCGAGCAGCTCGCCGAGGGGCGTGAACAGGGCGGTGGCGCTGCCCTGCTCGACCGGCACTCCGCGGACCCCGAGGTCGAACTGGACCGAGACCTTGTCGGTGCTGCCGATGCTCGACAGGTGGAGCCACTTGACCTCGGCCGGGACCAGGGTCACGTCGTCGAGCCGGAACAGGGCGTGAGCGGCGTCGAAGGAGCTGCGGCCGAGTTCGAACCAGCCGGCGTCCGAGCGAGGCGTGAAGGGCGCCTCGAGGTGATTTCCGAAAAGGTAACGAGCGGTGCCGGTCGCAGGGTCGGTCCGGAGGATCCAGCCGTCACCGTGCTCGGCCTGCCAGGACTGCCAGGCGGATTGGAGGGAGGACTGGGGAAGGCCTGGTTCCAGCTCCTGGAAGAGGGGAACGGAGGGGCAGAGGGCCGGGAAGAGGAGCGGGAGGACAGCGAGCATGGGCTGGATGGGGGAAGCGGGGGACGAGGATGGGCCCCCTCAGCCTACTCTGGGGGCCAAGGGGCCTGGGAATCAGCTCTCTTGAGACAGGGGCGGGGCAGGGCAGGTTCGCCCAATTCTGGGCCCTTCGGAAGGCCGCCAGTCTTGTTAAATAGGATTTCCTACGTTTTTGGCTCTGAAAGGAGGGTGGTTTGGGGAAATACCTGCTGGATATTCCCTCCAGCACAGAGCGCCGACGGTCGATGGAGGCTAAACTTAGACCGAACTTTGGCCGCACTGGACGCGTCTCACTGGCAAGGTCGCCCTGTGCGGCTCCCTCCACCCTCGGTCATCCCCTGACCAAGCCCCGCTCCCATGCATCTCCGCATCCTCCTCCGCGCCCTGCTGCTCATCAGCCTGGGGCTGACTTCCGCCTGCGCCCACGGTGGTTCTGGCCTATTCGGTGGCATCCTCGGAGGTGGCAC
Organism: Planctomycetota bacterium; assembly: GCA_014382465.1. GTDB lineage: Bacteria > Planctomycetota > UBA1135 > UBA1135 > UBA1135 > J029. The sequence continues at coordinate 2,918 of JACNJP010000472.1, read as the reverse complement.
CAACACGGGCTTCAAGACCAAGGACCTGGCGGGCGCCTGGACCGGCGTCCTCACGCCGATTCCGCCCCCCCCGGCCTCCGCTCCGCCCAACGGCAGCGCGGTCGATCCCTATCCCTTCTACCTCCGCGCCGATGCCGCTGGCATGCCCACGGACGGCGCCGACGCCCGCGGCTGGGACTGGAGCCTCGGAGTCGCCTTCACCAACGCGGCGGTCAACTCCGCCGGTGAGTTGCTGATCGAGCTCTCGAGCAACACCGGCGTGAACGCGCTCAAGATGTTCGGCAAGCTCGAGGCCTCGAAGCTGATCCACAGCGGGACCTACACGATCTCCAAGCACCTCACGGTGATCGAGCAGGGCACCTATGTCCTCACCAAGTCCACCGGACCCGGGCACTTCTCGACCCCCGCGCAGCTCGAGGGCTCGTGGACCGGGATCGCCTACCGGCGCGCCAACGGCAATTTCCGCAGCATGCTGCTCGACCTCGATTCGGTCGGCACCGTGACCGGCGGCGAGCTCACCGGGGAGCACGTCTTCATCCCCAGCGGCCCCAACACCGGCCTGTTCGACTTCAACCTCGGGGACACCGAGGTCGGTCGCCTCAACAACGTCGTGATCCAGTCGGGCGACGGGAGCACCCAGACGCTGCACTTCGTCCTCGTCACCGAGGACGGGAGCATGCTCGGCGGCCCCGGCACCGACTCGGTCCTGGGCAGCGGCATCGTCCAACTCGACAAGGTCGTTCCGGCCGGCGACTGAGGCCGGCGCCCTCGCGGGCCCGCCCGGTATTCGGGCGGGCCGCCTCCATCCCCTCTCCCTCAAATCACGGCACCCTTCCATGCAACCGAGGCCCCTCGTCTGTCTCCTGGCGGCTCTGGCGCTCTCCGCGGCTTCCTGTGGCGGCGGCGCTCCCGCCGCCTCCAGCCCGGCGCCGCCGTCGATCTTCCTCGACCGCGACCTCCAGGGCGACTGGATCGGGTCCATCACCCCCGCCGGCGGCTCCGAGGCCACCACCTACATCCGCTGCGCGGCCAACGGCTACCCCTTCGCCGGCGCCGACGGCACCGGCCGGGACTGGTCGGCCGTCTATCCGTACGCCTATTCGGTCGTCAAGCCGGACGGGGACGTGTTCCTGACCTTCGTCGTCGACCGGGAGCTCTTCTACATGGAAGGCGTGATGACCCGCGCCGGCACCATGGACGGCCGCTACTGGGTCCTGCTCGACGGCCTGCAGTCGGAGCAGGGCGAGTTCCACTTCAGCCGCTCCTCGGGGACCGGCACCTTCTCCGGCATCTCCCACCTCCTCGGGAGCTGGAGCGGGACCGTCAGCACCGCCGCCGGGCTCGAAGCCGCCCTGGTCCTGTCCCTGGCGGCCGACGGCAGCCTGGTCGGGGCCAGCCGCGAGGGCGTCGCCGTGAACCTGGCCGCCAGCAGCTCCAATCTGAGCTTCTCGGACGACGGCCTGGGCCGGCTCCACTCCTTCGACCTGGTGTTCAGCGACGGCAGCCTGGACCAGGTAAGTTTCGCCCTGGTGAGCGAGGGCGGAATGTTCCTCGAGGGCCCGGTGACCGACAGCGTCCTCGGCGAGGCTCGGATGGCCCTGGTCCACGACTGACCCGGCCGGCCGGTCCGCGATCCGCCGCCCCACCCCGCGGGAGGGGCGGCGGTTTTGCGATCCCCCTCCCGCCAGGACGCGAGTTAGGATGGGTTCATGCGCCTCTCCGTCGCGATCCTCCTCCTCGCCGCTTCTCCGTTGGTCGCTCAATCCGCGCGCGTCCGTGTCGACGTGGCGCCGGGGTCGCCGCAAGCGCTGCGGCTCGAGCTGGAAGGCTTCGTCCTCGAGGACGTGCCGCCGGCTTCGACCAGCATCGAGATCATCCTGTCCCGGACCGACCTGCCGCGGCTCGCCTCCTACGGCTACCCGATGGAGCGGCTGGAGCTCTCGCGGCCGCTGCGCGAGGTCATCAGCCAGGGCGGCCGGGCGCTGGACTCCCGCTTCTACGACTGGGGCGAGCTCAACCAGAAGATGCTCGACCTTCAGACCCTCTACCCGGCGATCGCCCGCCGCGTCGACGTCACCGCGCTCACCGGGGCGCCGGCGACGACCCAGGGCCGGCACATCTACGCGTTGAAGATCTCGGACGGCGTCGGCGCCGACGAGGACGAGGTCAACGTGCTCTACGTCGGCAACCACCACGCGCGCGAGATCGGCACGCCGCAGCACATGGTCGACTGGATGGAGTACCTGTGCTCCAACTACGGCAGCGACCCCGGCCTCACCGCGCTGATCGATGAGCACGAGATCTGGATCGCGCCGACCTGGAACCCCGACGGCCTGGAGCACGTCTGGAACGTCGACCAGTGGTGGCGCAAGAACCGGCGCAACAACGGCGGCGGGACCTACGGCGTCGACCTGAACCGCAACTACCCGTTCAAGTGGGCCCTCTGCGGCAGCTTCTCCCACTCGCCGTCCTCCGACGTCTACGTCGGGCCGTCGGTGGCCTCCGAGCCGGAGACCCAGACGATGGTGGCCTTCGGACGATCGCGCCGCTTCGCCAAGGTGATCGACATCCACCAGTCCGGTCAGGAGGTGCTCTACTCCTACCCCTGCGGCTCGCTGCCGGCGGCCGCCTACGACGAGGTCGTCCGCATGCGCAACGTGCTGATGGGCGCCGCCAGCTACTCCTCGCGGCTGCCGAGCGCCAGCGGGGAGCACTACGAGTGGGAGTACGCCGAGATCGGCGCGCTCGCCTACCTGATGGAGGTCGACACGACCTTCTTCCCGACCTGGACCCAGTCGCTGTCCGAGTACCTCCGCTGCCGTCCGGCCTACCGGGCGATGCTCGCAGATGAGATCCCGCTCTCCGGCCACGTCTACGACTCCGCGACCGGCCACCCGGTGGTCCCTTCCGTCACCGCC
>JACNJP010000470.1 GCA_014382465.1 Planctomycetota bacterium | reverse complement strand
CAAGGGCGGCGACTACCGCTCCCGCGAGGCCAACGTCCACCGCCTGGCCGAGGTCAGCAACGCCATCATCGACCAGTGCGTGGCGCAGGGCGTGCCCTTCGCCCGCGAGTACGGCGGCCTGCTCGACAACCGCAGCTTCGGCGGCGCCCAGGTCAGCCGCACCTTCTACGCCCGCGGCCAGACCGGCCAGCAGCTCTTGATCGGCGCCTACCAGTCGCTGTCGCGGCAGATCGCCGCCGGCACGGTGAAGATGTTCTCGCGCACCGAGATGCTCGACGTGGTGCTGGTCGACGGCCACGCCCGCGGCATCATCGTCCGCGACATGGTGAGCGGCGAGGTCCGGCGCCACGCCGCCGACTGCGTGATCCTGGCGACCGGCGGCTACGGCAACGTCTTCTACCTGTCGACCAACGCCATGGGCTGCAACGTCACCGCGGCCTACCGCGCCTACAAGAAGGGCGCCGGCTTCGCCAACCCCTGCTTCACCCAGATCCACCCGACCTGCATCCCGGTCAGCAGCGACCACCAGTCGAAGCTGACGCTGATGTCGGAGTCGCTGCGCAACGACGGCCGGGTGTGGGTGCCGAAGGCCAAGGGCGACAAGCGGCCGGCGGTCACCATCCCCGAGGACGAGCGCGACTACTTCCTCGAGCGGCGCTACCCGAGCTTCGGCAACCTGGTGCCGCGCGACGTCGCCTCGCGGGCGGCCAAGGAGCGCTGCGACGCCGGCCACGGCGTCGGCGTGACGGGGCTGGCGGTCAACCTGGACTTCGCCGACTCGATCCAGCGGCTCGGCCGCGAGGTGATCGAGGAGCGCTACGGCAACCTGTTCCAGATGTACGAGAAGATCACCGCCGAGAACCCCTACCAGGTTCCGATGCGGATCTTCCCGGCCGTCCACTACACCATGGGCGGGCTGTGGGTCGACTACAACCTCGAGTCGAACATCCCCGGGTTATTCGTCGGCGGCGAGGCCAACTTCAGCGACCACGGCGCCAACCGCCTGGGGGCCTCGGCGCTGATGCAGGGCCTGGCCGACGGCTACTTCGTGCTGCCCTACACCATCGGCGACTACCTGGCGCGGGCGGCCGACATGAAGGTCAAGGTCGGCACCGACCACGAGGCCTTCGCCGCGGCCGAGAAGGAGGTCCAGGACAAGATCGACCGCATGATGGCGGTCGGCGGCAAGCAGTCGGTCGAGAGCTTCCACAAGCGCCTCGGCAAGGTCATGTGGGAGTACTGCGGCATGGGGCGCACGGCCGAGGGCCTGACCACCGCGCTCGAGCAGATCCCGCCGCTGCGCGAGGAGTTCTGGCGCGACGTGCGGGTCACCGGCGAGACCGGCAACCTCAACAGCGAGCTGGAGAAGGCCGGGCGCGTCGCCGACTTCCTCGAGTTCGGCGAGATCATGTGTCATGACGCGCTCCACCGCGAGGAGTCCTGCGGCGGCCACTTCCGCGAGGAGTTCCGCAGCGAGGAGGGCGAGGCCCAGCGCGACGACCAGAAGTTCGCCTACGCCGCGGTCTGGGAGTACAAGGGCGACGGCGTCAAGCCGGAGCTGTCGAAAGAGCCGCTCAGCTTCGAGCACGTGCCGCTGACCACCCGGAGCTACAAGTAGAGGGAGGCGAGAAGATGGAACTCACCCTGCACGTCTGGCGCCAGGCCGGCCCGAACCTGCCCGGCAAGATGGAGATCATCCGCGCCAAGGGGATCTCCGAGGACATGTCCTTCCTCGAGATGCTCGACAAGGTCAACGAGGACCTGGTGGTCGAGGGCGTGGAGCCGATCCACTTCGACCACGACTGCCGCGAGGGCATCTGCGGCACCTGCTCGCTGATCATCAACGGCATCGCCCACGGCCCCGACGAGGGCATCACGACCTGCCAGCTGCACATGCGCAGCTTCCAGGACAATGACTCGATCTACATCGAGCCGTGGCGCTCGCGCGCCTTCCCGGTGATCAAGGACCTGGTGGTCGACCGCAGCGCCTTCGAGCGCATCATCCAGGCCGGCGGCTTCGTCTCGGTCAACGCCGGCGCCGCCCAGGACGCCAACGCCATCCTGATCCCCAAGGAGGACGCCGACACCGCCATGGACGCGGCCTCCTGCATCGGCTGCGGCGCCTGCGTCGCGAGCTGCCCCAACGGCTCGGCGATGCTGTTCGTGTCGGCCAAGATCGGCCACCTCGGCCACCTCCCCCAGGGCAAGATCGAGCACAAGCGCCGCGTCAAGGCGATGGTGGCCCAGATGGACCTCGAGGGCTTCGGCCCGTGCAGCAATCACTTCGAGTGCGAGGCCGTCTGCCCCAAGGAGATCAGCGTCAAGTTCATCGCCAAGATGAACCGCGACTTCATCTGTTGTTAGAAGAAGGTGTCAGGCTCGGACGAATACTTTCGCCCGGGCCCGACCTGACGCCGGCCGCGAGCGAGCCCCTGGGACGACCCTGGCTCGGCTCCGGACCAGGGCCCCCTCCGCCGTGCCTCCCACCGAGATCGAAGCCAAGCTCGACGTCCCCTCGCCCCGGGACCTCGACCGCGCGCCCGGGATCATCGCCGAGCTCGGCTACTTCGTCGGCGAGGGCGAGCGCTGCCTGGTGGTGGACCACTACCTCGACACCCTCGACCTGGACGTCTACCGCGCGGGATGGGCCCTGCGGCTGCGCGACCGTGGCACGCGCCAGGTGCTGACCTTGAAGGCGTGCGAGGCGGTCGGCGCCGACGGTCTGGCGGTCCGCGAGGAGATCGAGGAGGAGATCGAGTGGGCGCCCGATCGGGCCTGGGCTTTCGACCAGACGGCGCTCGGCGGCCGGCTGCCGGGACTCAGCCTGGGGAAGCCGCTGACCGAGCTGTTCGAGCTCCGCCAGGAGCGCCGGGTCTACGACCTCAGCGACGGCGAGCAGCTCTGGGTGGAGCTGAGCTGCGACCGCGTCCAGTGGATCCGCCGCGACGGCCTCCAGTCGGCCAACACCTTGGAGCTCGAGCTCAAGCAAGGCGACCTCGAAGGCCTCCGCACCCTGCTCCGCCGGCTCCAACGACGGACCGGCTGGCTCCCCGCCACCTGGAGCAAGTTCGAGGTCGGGGTGTCAGGCTCGAACGGATAGTCGTGGCCGCCGGCGGCCCGAAACTATTCGTCCGAGCCTGACACCATCCCCACCGTCTTCATCTCCTCCAGCAGCCGCGGCGACGGGTAGACCTCGCGCAGCAGCCACAGGACGTAGCGGATGTCGACGCTGACGTTGCGGCTGCGCTCGGCGTTCCAGCCGAAGTCGCCGGAGACGTTCTCGAAGACGCGGTCGAAGTTCAGGCCGACCAGCCGCCCCTTGCCGTCGACCACCGGGCTGCCGCTGTTGCCGCCGGTGGTGTCGGCGTCGCTGAGGAAGCACACCGGGACCTCGCCGGCGCCGGCGCCGGCGGTCCGCAGCGGTCCTGGCGCGTCGAAGGGGGCCGCGCCGGTGTGCTTCTCGAGCAGGCCGCGGACCGTGGTGCGCGGGGTGTGCCACACGCCGTCGCGCGGCGAGTAGCCCTTCACCGAGGCCACCGACACCCGCAGGGTGGAGTTGGCGTCGGGGTAGAAGCGCTCGCCGCGCCACTCCTCCTGCGCCTGGATCCACAAGGAGCCGACGTCCATCCGCGCGCCGGCCTGGGCGGTCCGGAACTCCTCCAGCTCGTCGAGGTCGGCCTCGAGACGGTCCATCAGCCAGACCAGCGGGTCGTCGGCCGGCTGCTCGATCATCGGCCAGGTCTCCGGGTCGAGCAGGTCGCAGTCGCGCACGAAGTTGCGCCCGGCCCGCGCCGCCTGCTCGCGGTTCTCGACGCCCAGGAACAGCTTGTCCCACAGCGCCATGCGCTGCCCCGGCGGCATCGCCCACAGCTCCTCGAAGACCACGCCGAAGAGCTTGGCCTCGGACTCGGCGTAGACCCGACCGCTGGCGGAGCGCAGCTTGCGCAGCAGGCCGTCGTCCCCCGGAGCGCCGTCGCTCCGCAGGTGGTCGGCCAGCTCCTTCCCCATCCGCGCCAATCCCGAGTAGCGCGACAGCGTATCGAGCAGGAAGTCGCGCTCCTGCCGCACCAGCTCGCGGCGGTCGAGCTCGAGCAGCTCGTCGAGGACCGCGCCGTAGCGCTCCTGGCGCCGGCGGTCGGCGGCGACCCAGGCGCGGAAGTCGGCCTCCTCGGCCTGCTTGCGCTCCACCACCTTGTTGCGAGACAGCCCCCAGACCATGCCCTGAGCGTTCTTCAGCCCGTTCGACAGGCCCTTGATCCGCGCGCGCGAGCGCAGCTCGGCGGTCTCGTCGCCGGCCACCGACTCGCGGATGCCGTCGATCATCGCCGCGAACACCCGCTCGCGCATCGGGTAGTACCAGGCCTCGCGGGTTGCGACCGCGACCGAGCTCAGGTACCGCTCGGTGCGCCCGGGATAGCCGAGCACCATCACCAGGTCGCCCTCGCCGACGCCCTCCTCCGACACCTCGAGCCAGCGCCCGGGCCGGTAGGGGACGTTGTCAGGGTCGAACTTCGCCGGCGTGCCGTCGGGCGCCGCGTAGGCGCGGAAGAAGCAGAAGTCGCCGGTGTGCCGCGGCCACATCCAATTGTCCTCCTCGCCGCCGTACTCGCCGATCGCCGCCGGCGGCGCGTAGACCAGCCGCACGTCCTCGAACACCGTGCGCAGGATCCGCCGCCACTCGCGGCCCTCGAAGTACGGCACGACGATGGCGTCCCGGCCCGGCCCCTTGGCCTCGTCGGCCAGCTCGCGGCGCCGCGCGTCGACCGCCCGCTTGCGCGCCGCCGGGTCGCCGCCGGCCGCCTCCATCGCCGCGTGCATCTCGGCCGTGACGTCCTGGTAGCCGCGCACGATCGACACCGTCATGCCGCGCGCCGGAAGCTCCTCGGTGAGGTCGGCGGCGGCGAAGCCGTCCACCAGCCGGTTGTTCTCCGGCGTCGAGTGGGCGTTGATGGCGCCGTAGCCGCAGTGGTGGTTGGTAACGATCAGGCCCTCCGGCGACACGAAGCTGGCGCTGCAGCCGCCCAGATTGACGGCGGCGCTCAGCAGACCATGCTCGCCGTCCCAGATCTCGTCGGCCTTCAGCTCCAGGCCGCGCTTCTCCAGGTCGACCCAGTCGAAGTCGCGGATCTGCTCGGGGAGCCACTGCCCTTCGTCGGCGGTGAGGAAGGCGCCGCCGGCGAGCAGCAGCGGCAGGAGGAGCAAGAGGCGGCGGCTTCGGCGCATGGTTCGGTCCGCGGCGCGCCGCCGGGCGGAGGCGCGGTCAGGGCGCGGGGACCACGAGGATACGCCCGTCGGGACGGGTCACCTCGGCGGCGACGCCGCGCCGCGCCGCGGCGATCCAGTCGCGGCCGGCCTGGTACCAGCGCTCCTTCCTCCAGGACGCCCTCAGCCGCGGCTCCCACTGCTCGAAGGTCGGCCCGGCCGCGCCCTCGGCCACCTCGATCCCCTCCACCGCCCGGTGGTAGTCCGCCATCAGCTCGGCCTCGGTCGGCTCGCCGAGCTCGCCGGCGAGGGCGTCGAGGGTGCGCTCCAGGCGGAAGCGGCGCTCGACGTGGCGCTGCAGGCCATCCTCGCCGAGCCGCCGGCGCAGGGCCTCCATGGCGCCGCCGGTGGCCGCCTCCATCCGGCGGCGGAACTCGTCCAGCTCCACCATTCCGAGCGCCGGAAAGCGCCGCTCGCCCTCCCACAGCAGCAGGACGTCGCCCACCAGGGCGCCGAAGCGCGCCTCGGGCTCGGCGCAGAAGGCGTCCAGCGATTCCATCGCCGCCTCGGCCGTCAGCGACCCGGCCGCGGCGAAGTCGTCCCATTCTCCTTCCAGGAAACCGCGCACCACCTCGTCCGCGACTGCGCGGCCGCCGATCTCCACGGCCCACGGCCACGGCAGGTCGGGGCTCTCCCAGAGGAGCTCCGGGGCGCCAGGGTCGGCCGCCCCGTCGCCGCAGGAGGCGGCCAGCAGGCAGGCCAGCAAGGGGCCGAGGACGGAGCGGGGGGCGGAGGAGGCCATGGCGCGACAGGCTAATGGAAACGGGAGGCGCCGCGGCGCCTCCCGAGAGCGAGGGGATGAGAGGCCGGAAGACCGCTCAGTAGCGGTTCTTCTGGTTGTTCATGAGGGAGTAGTGGTTCTGGCCGCTGCAGCTCTCGCTGTAGTTGTGGAAGCCGTGGAAGGCGCCGGTGTCCAGGTAGGCCTGCATGGTGCAGTTGGTGTCGCAGCAGTGGTTCAGCGTGTACATGTGCCCCACCTCGTGCTCCGTGATGTTGGCCTCCGAGTTGCCGTACTTCTTGACCAGGCCCCGCGGCAGGCCGAGATAGGCCACTCCGATCGCCCCGCCCGGGGTCGAGTCGTTCGAGAAGGCGATCATCATGTCCTGACCGTTCAATCCGCCGCCTTCGGAGTAGGCCTCGTTGAGGAGCTGGACGATGTCGCCGTTGTCGTTCGAGTCCCACTTGTAGCCCTTGCGCGGCACCAGATCGATGCCCCAGTTGGCCTTCATCGCCGCGTCGGCGCTGTTGATCAGGCCGATGACGTGGGTCCGGATGTTCGGGATGTTGTTGTTGAAGGCGCTGCGGTACTCCTCGTCGACCGGGTGGGTGCCGTAGACGGCCGCGCGGATGCTGCCGCCGGGCACCTGGCCGGCGCCACGGTTGACCTGGCCGTTGGCGGCGTTGGCGGCCGCCTCTTCGGGAGTCCACGGGCGGTCGATCTGGAAGCGGTGGCCGTCGACCGTGGTGAAGACCTCGTGGGCGAACTCGAGGTCGAAGTCGGCGGCGCTGGCGTAGTCGCCGAGATTGGGGAGCTGGCTCCAGGCCCGGCCTTGGGAATCGATGTAGGGGCCAGAGGTGGTGAGGGGGGCGAACGCAAGGCCGGTGGCGGCCAGGACGCCGAGAAGTACAACTTGCTTCATTCGGTCACTCCGAAGAGGAGATTGGTTGGGGGAAGGGGATGGGATGGAGACCGTGGTTTTCCGGCCCGAGTTCCGCCAATTCTAGTCACTCGATCACCCCTTCTCCGCCGGCAGGCGGACCACCACCTCGCCCGGCCGAGCCTCCGGATCGAAAGCAATCTCCAACAAGTGCCTTGCGACGAAACCAGTTGTGTTGAAGGATTCGTCTCGCTTCAGCTCCAGGAACTTGTCCAGCATGGGGAAGACCTCGCGGTCGCAGCCGCGGATGCGCTCCTGCATGGCGGTGTCCACCACCCCCGGCGCCACGGCGTAGGCGCGCAGGCCGCGCCCGGCCTCCTCGAGCTGCACGGTCTCGGTCAGGCGGTCGAGGGCCGCCTTGCCGGCGCAGTAGGCCCCCCAGCCGGCGTAGCCGCTCCAGGCGGCGCCGGAGCTGATGTTGATCAGCACGCCGGGGTCATCCGGCCCGGCCCGGCGGGTCCCGAGGTGGTGCAAGAAGGCCTGGGTGCCGTAGAGCACGCCGGTCAGATTGACGCGCAGGTGAGCCTCGAGGGCCGCGCCGCTGAGCTCGCGCACCGGCACCACCGGGTCGAGCACGCCGGCGTTGTTGATCCACAGGTCGATGCGCCCGAACTTCGCGGCGACCGCCTCGGCGAAGCCCTGGAGCGCCTCCACGTGCCCCACGTCGAGACATCTTGAAACCACGCTTTCTCCTTCCGGCAGAACCGGTTGCGATCGCGAGCACAGGCCGAGCCGGATGCCGCGGGCGGCGAAATCGGTCGCCAGCCCGGCGCCGATGCCGCGGCTGGCGCCGGTGACCACCACCACCCTTCCGTCC
>JACNJP010000245.1 GCA_014382465.1 Planctomycetota bacterium | reverse complement strand
CCCCGCCCGCGCCGGCCCCACCAGCAGCGGCGTTGCGATGCCCTCGCGGGCGATCGCCGCCGCCGCCAGCAGCACGCGGTCGTCCATGCCGTCGGGGAAGACGATCCGCCGCTTGGCCGATTTGGCCCGCGACACGATGCGGTCCATCAGGACCTGTTCGCTGCCGCGGCGCTCCTCGAGCGAGCGGCGGTAGGCGTCAGGGTCGAGCGGCCGGCGCGCCACCCCGGTCCGCGCCGCCGCCTCGGCCACGGCGCCGGCCACGCGCCCGAGCACGCGGTGGTCGAGCGGCTTGGGGATGAAGTAGCCGCGGCCGAACTTCAGCTCGGTCAGGCCGTAGGCGTGGGCGACGTCCTCCGGCACCGGCTCGCGGGCCAGCGCCGCCAGCGCGCGCGTGGCGGCCATCTTCATCTCGTCGTTGATGCAGGTGGCCCGCACGTCGAGGGCGCCGCGGAACACGAACGGGAAGCCCAGGACGTTGTTGACCTGGTTGGGGTAGTCGCTGCGGCCGGTCGCCATGATGAGGTCCGGTCGCGAGGCCACCGCCAGCGGGTAGCCGATCTCGGGGTCCGGGTTGGCCATCGCCAGGACGATCGGGTCTCGCGCCATGCTGCACAGCATGTCGGCCGTGACCACGTTGCCGACCGACAGGCCGAGGAATACGTCGGCGCCGACCATCGCTTCGGCCAGCGTCCGCGCCTCGGTGTCGGCGGCGAAGCGCTTCTTGTAGGGGTTCATGCGCTCGCGCCGGTCCTTGTAGATCACCCCGGCCGAGTCGCACATCAGGATCTTGGCCGGGTCGGCGCCGAGCTTGATGACGTAAGTGGCGCAGGCGATCGCCGAGGCGCCGGCGCCGTTGACGACGATGCGCAGGTCCTCGAGCCGCTTGCCGGCCAGCTCGGCGGCGTTGAGCAGCGCGGCGCCGGCGATCAGGGCGGTGCCGTGCTGGTCGTCGTGGAACACCGGGATGTCGAGGGCTTCGATCAGCCGCCGCTCGATCTCGAAGCATCGCGGCGCCGAGATGTCCTCGAGGTTGATTCCGGCCACGGTCGGCGCCATCGCCCTGACCGCGTCCACGATCTGGTCGACGTCCTGGGTGTCCAGCTCGATGTCGAAGACGTCGATGTCGGCGAAGCGCTTGAACAGCACCGCCTTGCCCTCCATCACCGGCTTGCCGGCCAGCGGTCCGATGTCGCCGAGCCCGAGCACCGCGGAGCCGTCGGTGACCACCGCCACCAGGTTGCCGCGGGCGGTGTAGTCGTACACCTTGTCGGGGTCTTCGTGGATCTCGCGGCAGGGCTCGGCGACGCCCGGCGTGTAGGCCAGCGAGAGGTCGATCTGGGTCAGGCACGGCTTGGTCGACACGACCTCGATCTTTCCCGGACGCCCGTGGGCGTGGTAGTCCAGTGCCTGTTTTCGTGTTGTCAATGACATCCATTTCCCCCCTACTCCAATTCCGGAGTGGGTCCTCCGGGACTACCTAAACCCGGTTCCGGCCGCGGCGAAAAATATTCGCGCGGGGCCCCCGCTCAGCGCTGGTCCGTCTCGATGAACTGGGCGTGGGCGTTGGCCATCGCGGTCAGGTGGACCACGTCCTTCACCCCGGCCGAGTGCGGCTGCAGCATGTGGGCCGGCTTCTTGAAGCCGAGCATGATCGGGCCGACCACCGGCGTCTTGGCGACCAGCCGCAGCAGGTTGAAGCCGATGTTGGCCGACTGCAGGTCGGGGAAGACCAGGACGTTGGCGCGGCGGCCGCCGAGGCGGCACTCGGGGTAGCTCTGCTGCACCAGCGGGTCGAGGGCGGCGTCCAGGCGCATCTCGCCGTCGATCAGGATGCCGGGCGCCTCATCGCGCACGAGCTCGACCGCGCGGCGCATCTTGTCGCTGGTGGGGTGGGGCGTGCCGCCGAAGCTGCTGAAGCTGAGCATCGCCACCACCGGCTCGACGCCGAGCCGCTGCACCGCCTCGGCTGCCAGGATCGCGATCTCGGCCAGGTCCTCCTCGTCCGGCACGACGTTGACCGAGGTGTCGGCCAGGAACAGCGCGCCGTCGTCGGTGAAGGCGATCGTCATGCCGCAGGCCCGGCGCACCCCGGGCCGCAGCGGGACCACCTTGAGCATCGGGCTCATGGTCTTGCGCACGTGACGGGTGACCCCGGTCACCATGCCGTCGGCGTCGCCCATGCGCAGCATCATCGGCGCGAACCAGCGCGGGTCGGTGGCGCGTTTCTGCGCCTCCTCGAGGCTGCGGCCGCGGTGGCGGCGCAGCCGGTAGAGCTCCTGGGCGTACTCCTCGAGCCGCGGCCACTCCCGCGGGTCGATGATCTCGACGCCGGCGTCGGACGCGCCGTGCTCGCGGAACTTGGCCCGCACCTCGTCGACGTCGCCGAGCAGCACCGGCGTGGCGATCCCCTCCCGCACCACCGCCTCGGCGGCGATGACGATCCGGCCCTCGGTGCCCTCGGGGTAGACGATGCGCTTGCCGCTGGCGCGCCGCGCGGTCGTCACCACCTGGCGCATCAGGTCGCGCTCGAAGCCGATCAGCTCGCCGAGCTCGCGCACGTAGGCGTCCATGTCGATCGCGCGGCGGGCGACGCCGGTGTCGATCGCCGCCTGGGCCACCGCTGGCGCCACGCGGCGGATGACGCGGTGGTCGAGCGGCTTGGGGATGATGTAGTCGCGGCCGAATTCGAGGGCCTCGACCCCGTAGGCGCGGGCGACCGCGTCGGGCACCGGCTCCTTCGCCAGCTCCGCCAGGGCGGCGGCGGCGGCGCGCAGCATCTCCTTGTTGATGGTGGTCGCGCGCACGTCGATGGCGCCGCGGAACACGAAGGGGAAGCCGAGGACGTTGTTGGCCTGGTTGGGGTAGTCGGAGCGCCCGGTGGCCAGGATCGCGTCGGCGCGGGTGGCGCGCGCCAGCGGGTAGGGGATCTCCGGATCCGGATTGGCCATGGCGAAGACGATCGGCGTGCCGGCCATCGACAGCAGCATCTCGGCGCTCATGACGTTGCCGACCGAGAGGCCGAGGAAGAAGTCGGCGCCGACCAGGGCCTCGGCCAGGGTGCGCGCCTCGGTGTCGGCGGCGAAGGCCTGCTTCTCCGGGGTCATGCGCTCGGCCCGGCCGCGGTAGATCACGCCGATCGAGTCGCACATCACCACCTTCTCCGGATCGACGCCCAGGTCGATGATGAAGTCAGTGCAGGCCATCGCCGAGGCGCCGGCGCCGTTCACCACCACCCTCAGGTCGGCCAGCGCCTTGCCCGCGACCTCGGCGGCGTTCAGCAGCGCGGCGCCGGCGATCAGGGCGGTGCCGTGCTGGTCGTCGTGGAAGATCGGGATGTCGCACTCCTCGCGCAGCCGCCGCTCGATCTCGAAGCAGCGCGGCGCCGAGATGTCCTCCAGGTTCACGCCCGCCACGGTCGGCGAGATCGCCTTGACCGCCGCCACGATCTCGTCCACGTCCTGCGTGCCGAGCTCGATGTCGAAGACGTCGATGTCGGCGAAGCGCTTGAAGAGCACCCCCTTCCCTTCCATGACCGGCTTGGCCGCCAGCGGCCCGATGTTGCCCAGCCCGAGCACCGCCGAGCCGTCCGTGACCACCGCCACCAGGTTGCCGCGCGCGGTGTAGTCGTAGACCTTGTCGGGGTCCTTGGCGATCTCGCGGCAGGGCTCGGCCACCCCCGGCGAATACGCCAGCGACAGGTCGATCTGCGTCAGGCAGGGCTTGGTCGGGACGACCTGGATCTTCCCCGGCCGGCCCGAGGAGTGGTAATCGAGCGCTTCGTTGCGGGTGGTGAGCTCGGACATGATCCGGGCATTGTCCCACGGCGCGGCGGTTCCTAGACCGCGAAACTACCGGGAGGGCCTTGTCGCCTTCAGGCGCGCGCTTCGATCGCGGCGATGCCGGCGACCACCGCGTCGTGCAGCGCGCCGCCGCTGGTGGCGAGCACGCCGCGGTTCTCGGTCAGCTTCTTGCCGCGCGAGAAGTCCAGCTCCTTGCCGTCCAGGTCGGTGACGCGGCCCCCGGCCTGCTCGCACACCACCACCCCGGCGGCGTGGTCCCAGATGTTCTCGCGGTACTCCGGCTTCGAGCGCGGCCGGACATAGATCTCGGCCGCGCCTTGGGCGACGACGCCGTACTTGACCTGGCTGTCGTAGCGCACGAAGCCGCCGCCGATGCCGAGCCGCTCCATCGCCGCCACCACCATCTTGGGGTCGCCGTGGGCCGACTCCACCGAGCCGAGCACGCGCGCCGCGGCGAGCGTGGCTTCGGCGTTCACCTTGGCGGGCTCGGTGGCGCCGCCGTCGAGGGCCACGCGGGTGCAGCCGCGGCCTTCGGCGGCGACGAACAGCACGCCGCACGGGCCGTCGGGCAACGCCAGGTCGACCGGCAGGTTGGGGCAGGCCATGACGCCGGCGTAGGGCTTGCCGTGCCGCAGCAGCCCGATGGCGACCGCGTACTGCTCGCGCCGCAGGAAGCCCTTGGTGCCGTCGATCGGGTCGATCGCCCAGGTGTACTCGGCCTCCGCCGGGCCCTCGTGGTCGATCCAGGCGCAGACCTGGTCGAAGTCGACGGCCTCGCCGACGACCTGGCCGACCAGCCGCACGATCTGCTCCGCGCCGGCGTCGCCGGCGCTCTCGCGCAGGTGCGCCGAGCCCTCCTCGGAGATCACGCCGTGCCCCGGGAAGGCCGCCTGCACCAGCCGCAGGATCACCGCCTGCGAGCCGTAGTCGGCCACCGTCACCGGCTCCTTGCCGAGCTTGGCCATGGCGTCGGGCGAGGCCGGGGCCTCGGCCAGCACGGCGCGGCAGATCTGGGAGGCGGCGCGCCCGGCGTCCGCGGCGATTTCGAGGATGCGGTCGATGGAGTCCGACATGGGGCGGGATTCTACCTGCCGGCCCCGCCCCGGCTGGCCGTTTGGGCCGGAGGGCGGCTCAGGGAAGCCGCAGCTCCACCACGCCCACCGGCGGAATGGTCCAGTCCAACGCGAACTCGCCGAGCAGTTGGCGGCGCAAGTCCATCACCCGTAGCAGGAAAGCGCCGCCCGGTGCGCCCTGGAAGTCGATTTCGCCGAGGGTGTCCAGGCTCTGCAGGCTGCGGTCGCCGCCGGCGGTGACCGAGCGGAGGATTCCGCCCTGCGGATCGTGAATGCGGACCAACGCCCCTGCGGCCGGGACGCCTTCGGCGTCGAGGATCCGCAGCCGCGCCTCGCAGAAGGGGTGGAGGGCGAAGTCGCGCTCGTGGAGCGCGGGCTCGGTGCCGTCCAGCTTGAGTTGGAGTTGGGCGAAGTCCGGTTTGTAGATGGTCAAGTTGGCCCGTCCGTCCGAAAGGCCGGCGAGGGCATAGGAGCCATCCGGGTCGCTGTTCACGGCAGCCGCGTCGTGGAAGGCGAAGCCTCGAGCGTCAGAGAAGACGCGCGTCTTGTTCAGCGGTTCGCCGGTGGCGCTGTTCGTGATCCTTCCGCGGATCACTCGGTAGTCCTGCATGCCATCACCGCGGCATACCGTGATCGGCCCACCGTCGCTGCGATGCTCCGTGACAGCCAGAAGGGGCCCGTGTTGGTCTCGGTAGAAGCGGACGCGGAAGAGGTCGGCAGCTAAGCCGCGCAGTTGGAAGGCGCCGGTGTCATCCGTGGTCCACCAAACCGAGGAACGGAGGCCCTCCGTCCAATTGGGTGGAGCGCCGATGGTCCCGGAGCGTCCGTCGGGAAGTGTGTAATCCGTCCACGGCTGTGCCCACGGCGCCCGCTCGAGCCGGAGGAAAGCGTCGGCGACCCCATGGCCCGCAGCGTCGATCAGCCGGCCCTCGAGCACGGCTTCGGGCTCCAACTGGATCACCAAGGGAAAGCGGTCCGCCGGATCCGGGTGGACCACCACGGCGCTGGCGAATCCCTCCGCCTGGACCGGGAAGGTCCACGGGAAGGGGATCGGGTGGTCGGGCGGAAGAACGGGCTGCTCGCGGAACGGAAGCTTGAACCAGCCGTCGGCGTCGGTGGTCCGGTTGAAGAGCGCGCCCACCTGCGCGCCGACCACCGGCTGCCCCAGCGGGTCCAGCACGCGGCCGAAGAACTGGTCGAGTTCGCTGAGCACGACGACCATCTCCGAAAGCTCCGGGTCGATACCCCGGACCTGGCGTTGCTTCATGTCCGGATGCTCGACGCTCAACTGGTAGGCATCGGCGCCGCGGTGCGGCACCAGGGCGACGCCGTCGGCCTCGGTGACGATGAGGCTGGTGATCGGGGCCAGGTACTTCGGCTCCATGCTCCCGTCGGACCAGAGCATCGCCTGGTGCGGGATGCAGTGCACCGACGCCCCCTCGAGCGGCTCGCCGACCTCGTTCCGCACCGTGACCTTCAGCGGCCGCGCCGGCACGAGCCGGAACTGGGTCCCTTCGAGGAGCTGTCCAGAGCGGAGATCTCCGACGAGCCACTGGTCTCCGCGCCTCTCTCCCTGGCTCGCCACCAGCGTGGTCTCTCCGAGCAGGCCCTCGAAACGGAAGCAGCCCGCGGAATCGGTCGCCACGGTCAGGGCAGGCGGCGCGGCGAAGCCGGGGTCCCGGCCGTTCTCAAAGGCCGAGATCTCGGCGCCCACGACGGGCAGCCCGGCCTCGTCAACCACCGATCCGGTCACGGTCGCCGGCTTCGGACTGGTGAGGGTGACGGCGCGTGCTTCGCCGTTTTCCAGGGTGAGCGCCTCGGGGTAGCCCCCTCCGCCGAAGACCGCTTGGGGAATCAGGCCGAGCCGCCGGCTCTGCAGCAGGATCTCGACTCCAGCGGGGAGCGCCAACCAGCAGGAGCCGTCGGTGTCGGTCACCGCCTCGAGCGAGGTCGCCTCGCCGCCTTCGGGGGTGAAGCGCGCCGCCACGGTGGCGCCGGCCACCGCTTCGCCGCTGGGTTCGCGGACGAGCAGGACCTGCACGCCGGTCGTGGCGGCGACGGCCAAGGGCGCGCGGAGCTGAGCGCCGGCCAGGATCCCGGCGGGCTGCGCCGCGGCCAGCGCTCCAGCCTGGTCGCTCTCGCTCGCGGGAGCGGTGGCGGGAACCGTGGCGTGCCGCTCGCGATCCGACGCCGCGGCGGCGGAGTCCGTCTTGAACATCACCCAGCCGGTGACGCCGAGCAGCAGCGCGGCGGCCGCGGGCAGGAGCCAGCCGGCCTTGCTCGCCAGCAAGGCGCTCACGGAGACGGAGACGGTCGCGCCGACCTCCGGCACCAGCGCCAGCAAGGCCCCGGCGCCGTGGCGCTTGGTCATGCGCCCGCGCAGCATCGCCACCGCGCGCTTGCGGCGGGTCCGCAGGGCTTCCACGGAGATGCCGAGCTGCTTCGCCACCTGGCGCGTCGACCGGCCCTCGTAGAAGCACAGCAGCACGGTCTCGCGGTAGGGGTCCGGCAGCTCGACGACCGCCTGGGCGAGGCCGCTGAAGAGCTCGGTGCGCTTGGCGGCGTCGACCGGGGTCTCGGGAGCCGCGATGTTCACGCGCTCCTCCCGCCGGAGCCGGCGGCCAGCGGCCCGTCGCCGGGTCGCGGCGAGGTTGCGCGCGACCGTCGCCAGCCACGGGCGGATGCCGCCGCCGAGGGTCCCAGGCGGGGTCGCGAGCGCCGCCTCGACGGGGTCCCGGGCGGGGGCCTCGGCCGTCGCCGGGGCGCGGGCCAGGGGGCGGGCCCGGCGGGTGGGCCCGGCCCCGCCCGCGCGCAGGGCCCCCTCCGGGGGCCGCGTCCACCGGGGAGACTCCCTTTCTCCCCTGGAA
>JACNJP010000286.1 GCA_014382465.1 Planctomycetota bacterium | reverse complement strand
GGGCGGGGGTGACGCCCGCCAGGCCCGGGGCCTCGGACGGGTTGCGGCGGGCCCGGGGGGGGACGCCGGCCGGCGGCGGGGGGTAGGGGGCGAGGGGAGGGCGGGGCGGGTAGAGGCCGGGCGCCTCCTTCTCCATGGCCAGGGTGGCGCGGCGCTCGGCGTCACTCAAGGCGCGGTCGCCGAGCGCGGGGCCGGCTCCCGGCGAGGCGGCGTCGTCCGGCGCCGGCGCCCCGCCGAACAGCCAGGCCTGGCCGGCGGCGCGGTCCTTGGCCCGGGTCTGGGCCGAGCGCAGGCTGCCGTTGCGCTGCTCCAGCAGGTCGACCCGCGCCCCGGGGAAGCAATCCATGGCCCCGGCCTTGATCAGGCCCTCCATGGTGGTCCTGGTCAGGCCCTTGGAGGTGACGTCGACGTAGAGCTCGTCGAGGCTGGGGAAGCGGCCGGGGGCGCGCCCCTGCCGGAGCTCCAGCAGGGCCTGGGCGGCGCCGCCGCCGACGCCCTTGACCGCCCCGAGGCCGAAGCGGACCGCGCTGTCCTGGTTGACCAGGAAGTGCGGCGCCGACTCGTTGACGCACGGCGGCAGGACCTCGACGCCGTGGCGGCGGGCGTCCTCCAGCAGCAGGCGGAGCTTGTCGGAGTCGCTGGCCTCGTGGGTGAAGGACGCGGCGTAGAACTCCGCCGGGTGGTGCGCCTTCATGAAGGCGGCCTGGTAGGTCACCAGGGCGTAGGCGGCGGAGTGGCTCTTGTTGAAGCCGTACTCGGCGAACTTGACCATCATCGCCCACACCTCCTGGGCGACCTGGCGCGGCACCTCGCGGGCCTCGGCGCCGTCGAGGAAGGGCAGCTCGAAGGGCTCCATCAGCGCCCGCTTCTTCTTGCCCATGGCCTTGCGCAGGGTGTCGGCCTCGTTGAGCGTGAAGCCGCCCATCCGCTGGGCCACGCGCATGATCTGCTCCTGGTAGATGAGCACCCCGTAGGTCTCCTTGAGGACCTCCTCGAGCAGCGGGTGGGGGAAGCTGACCCGCTCCAGGCGGTGCTTGCGCCGCGCGTAGACCTCGTGCAGGCCCGAGCCGAGCGGGCCGGGGCGGAACAGGGCCAGCACCGCGATCAGGTCCTCGAAGCAGTCCGGCTTGAGGTCGCCGAGCAGGCGCCGCATGCCGCCGGACTCGAGCTGGAACACCCCCTCGGTGTCGGCCGCCCGCAGCAGCTGGTAGACCGCCGGGTCGTCGAGCGGGATGGTCGCCAGGTCGACCTCCTGGCCCAGCCGCCGCCCGACCATCTTGACGGCGTCGTCGAGGATGGTGAGGGTCCGCAGGCCGAGGAAGTCCATCTTGAGGAGGCCGAACTCCTCGCACACCTTCATGTCCCACTGGGTGGTGGTGGCGTCGTTCTGCCGCGACAGCGGGATGATCTCCATCAGGGCCTCGTCGGCGATGATCACCCCGGCGGCGTGGACCCCCGAGTTGCGGGAGAAGCCCTCGACCTTGAGCGCCAGGTCGAACCACTGGCGGTTGGCCTCCGAGCTGTCGCCGATCGCCGCCAGCTCGGGCTCGGTCTGGAGCACCTTCGACAGCTTGACGCCGGGGCCGTCCGGCACCAGCTTGGCGGCCTTGTCGACCTCGGGCAGCGGGATGTCCAGCACCCGGGCCATGTCGCGCAGGGCGTTCTTGGCCTTGAGCTTGCCGAAGGTGATGATCTGGCAGACGTTGGCCGCGCCGTAGCGGTCCCGGGTGTAGGCGAGCATCTCCTCGCGGCGGTCCTTGCAGAAGTCGATGTCGATGTCCGGCATCGAGACGCGCGACGAATTGAGGAAGCGCTCGAAGATCAGGTCGTACTTGAGCGGGTCGATGCGGGTGATGTCCAGGCAGTAGGACACCAGCGAGCCGGCCGCCGAGCCGCGCCCGGGACCGACCGGGATGTCCTGGGTCCGGGCGTGGCGGATCAGGTCCCAGACGATCAGGAAGTACGAGACGAAGCCCATCTCGCGGATGACCGTCATCTCGTACTCGAGCCGCTCCCGGGCGCCGGCCGGGGCGCCGGGGTAGAGCCGGACGAAGCCCTGCTCGCACAGGCGTCGGAACAGCTGCTCCGGCGAGCTGCCGTCGTCCGGCACGAACAGCGGCAGCCGGGGGCGGCCGAGCTCGATCTCGACATGGACCTGCTCGGCCACCCGCATGGTGTTGCTGAGCGCCTGCGGCAGGTCCGAGAAGATGCGGTTCATCTGCTCGCGGGAGCGGAAGAACAGCGTGTCGGTCTCCATGCGCCAGCGGTCCGGGTTGTGGATCTTGGCGTTCTGGTGCAGGCACAGCAGCGCGTCCTGGGTCTGGCAGTCCTCGTGGCGCAGGTAGTGGATGTCGTTGGTGGCCACCAGGGGCGCGCCGATCCGCGGCTGCAGGCGGCACATGCCCTCGGTGAGCCGGTCCTGCTCCTGCATGCCGTTGCGCATCACCTCGAGGAAGAAGTGCTCCTCGCCGAACAGGTCCTGCAGCTCGCCGGCCATGCGCAGCGCGCCGTCGTCGTCGCCGTCGCGGAGGAAGCGGTTGACCGGGCCGGACATGCAGCCCGACAGGCAGGTGATGCCGCCGGCGTGCCGGTGCAGCAGCTCGAGGTCGATGCGCGGCCGGAAGTGCTGGCCCTCGAGGTGGGCCAGCGAGCTGAGCTTCATCAGGTTCTTCCAGCCGGCCGCGTCCCGCGCCAGGAGCGTCAGGTGGCTGTAGGGGTTGTCGCGGCGGTGATGCTTCTGGCGCATCGACCCGCGGGCGACGTAGACCTCGCAGCCGAGGACCGGGTTTACGCCCGCCTTGCGGCAGGCCTTGTAGAACTCGATCGCCCCGAACAGGTTGCCGTGGTCGGTGATGGCCAGCGCCTGGTGGCCGTCCTCGACCGCCGCCTTGACCAGGTCGGGGATGCGGTTGGCGCCGTCGAGCAGCGAGTACTCGGTGTGGACGTGGAGGTGGACGAACGGTTCCATGCCGGGGGCCGCCTAATGTAGCGGCAGTCCGCCGCGCGCCGCGCAGCTTTACCGGCCGAGCCGCCGCGCCCTAGCTGGCGGCCGAACGGGGCTTGGTGGCGGCCGCCGGCAGCCGCTCGCGGACCCGCTCGAAGGCCTTCAGGAACCGGTCGACGTGCTCCTCGGTGTGGGTGGCCATGAAGGAGCAGCGCAGCAGGTCCATGCCCGGCGGCACCCCGGGGGTGGTGACCGGGTTGACGAACACGCCCTCCTCGACCAGCATCTTCCAGAACACGAAGGTGCGCTCGCGGTTGCCCAGGATCACCGGCACCACCGGGGTCTCGGACGGGCCGGTGTTGAAGCCCAGGGCCTGCAGGCCGGCGCGGCCGCGGGCGGCGAGCTCGAGCACGCGCTGGCGGCGCTCGGGCTCCTGCTCGATGATGTCGAGGCAGGCCAGGCTGGCGGCGCACACCGGCGGCGGCACCGAGGCCGAGAAGATCATGGTCCTGGCGTTGTGCTGGATGAACTCGATGACCTCGCGCTCGCCGGCGACGAAGCCGCCGATGCCGGCCATCGACTTCGAGAAGGTCGCCATGACCAGGTCGACGTCGCCGTTGAGGCCGAAGTGGTCGGCGGTGCCGGTGCCGTGCGGACCGAGCACGCCGAAGGCGTGGGCGTCGTCCACCAGGACCCGGGCGCCGTGCTCGCGGGCCAGCTCGACGATCTTCGGGATCGGGGCCAGGTCGCCCATCATGCTGAACAGGCCGTCGGTGACGATCAGCCGCGCCCGGTCCTCGGTGGCCTCGAGGTGCCGGCGCAGGGCGTCCATGTCGCAGTGCGGGTACTTGCGGACCTCGCCGAAGGACAGCCGGCAGCCGTCCAGGATCGAGGCGTGGTTCTCACGGTCGCACAGGATCAGCTCGTCGCGGCGCACCAGGGCGGTGATGACGCCGAGGCAGGTCTGGTAGCCGGTGGAGAACACCAGCGCCGCCTCCTTGTGCATGATCCGGGCCAGCCGCTCCTCCAGGTCCAGGTGCAGCCTGAGGGTGCCGTTGAGGAAGCGCGAGCCGGTGCAGCCGGTGCCGTACTCGGCGATGGCCGCGCGGGCCGCCTCCATGACCCGCGGATCGTGGGTCAGGCCGAGGTAGTTGTTCGAGCCGAACATCAGGGCCCGGCGGCCCTGCAGCTCCACCTCGGTCCCCTCCGAGGACTCGATCGGGATGAAATAGGGATACAGCCCCGCCTCCTGGAGGTGGTTGTAGATCTGCGGCTGACGGCACTTCGCGAAAAGGTCCGGTCTCATGGCTGGCGATTTTCGCTGCTGCGGGAGGCTGGGTCCAGGGGCGGATCCGGCCGGGCCCTCCTAGAATCCCAACATGCGCGTCCTCCTGACCGGGGCGACCGGCTTCGTCGGGGGCGAAACGGCCCGCCAACTGGTGCGGAACGGCCATTCTGCCCGGGTCCTGGTGCGGGATCCCGGCCGGCTGGCGCCCGAGCTGGCCGTGGATCCGCTCCTGGATTTTGTCCGAGGCAGCCTGGAGCGGCCCCCGGATGGCCTGTCGGACGGGGTCGACGCGGTGCTCCACCTAGCCGGCCTGGTCGACGCTCGGCGCCCACGGGACTACCAGCGCGTGAACGCCGAGGGCTCGCGGCGGCTGGCCGAGGAGGTCGCGCGCCGGGCGCCCGGGGCCCGCTGGATCCAGGTCTCGAGCCTGGCCGCCACCGGCCCTGGCGACCCGGCGCGCGACGACGACCCGCCCCGGCCGGTCAGCCTCTACGGCGCCAGCAAGCTCGCCGGCGAGCGGGCGGTGGCCGAGGCCGGCTTCACCGGCCGGGTGGTGGTCCGGCCGCCGGCCGTCTACGGGCCGGGTGACCGGGCCTTCCTGCCCTTCTTCCGCGATGTCGCGCGCGGCCGGCCGGTGCTGCTGCCGCGGCGCGGACCGGCTCGGCTGTCCTTCGTCCACGTCGGCGACCTGGCGCGGGCGCTGCTCGCGGTCCTGGAGGCGCCCCTCGAACGGGTCCAGGGCCGGGTGCTCCACGTCGCCGGCCCGGAGCGACCGTCGCTCGACCAGTTCCTGGCCTTGGTGGGGGAGTCGGTCGGCCGCAGGCCCCGCTTCCTGCGCGTCCCCTCCTTACTCGGCTGGGCTGCCGCAGCGGCGGTCCTGCCGCTGCGGCGGCTCACCGGGAAGCCCGCCTTCCTGTCGCTCGACAAGATGCGCGAGCTGACCGCGCCGGCCTGGACCTGCGACGCCGCCGGGCTGCGCCGCCTGACCGGGTGGGAGCCCGCCTGGACCCTGGCCGACGGGCTCGCGGACACCGCCCGCAGCTACCGCGCGGCCGGTTTCCTGGCTTGAGGCTTGACGTGAGCCGGCGCGGAGGGTGAAATCTTCGCCCTGATTGCGCCCGTAGCTCAACTGGATAGAGCACCTGACTACGGATCAGGAGGCTAGGGGTCCGAATCCTCTCGGGCGCGCCACACCCCTTCGATGAGCCTGCTCTTCCCCCTCCTGGAGCCCGATGGCCCGGAGGAGCGCGACCAGCGGATCATGGAGATCGCCCTCCGCGAGGCCCGCGCGGCCCTGGAGCGCGACGAGGTCCCTGTCGGCGCGGTGGTCGTCCGCGGCAACCAGCTGCTCGGCCGCGCCGGCAACCAGGTCGAGCAGCTCCTCGACCCGACGGCCCACGCCGAGATGCTGGCGCTGACGCAGGCCTTCGCCGCGGCGGGGGAGAAGCGGCTGCCCGGGGCGGTGCTCTACTGCACCCTCGAACCCTGCATCCAGTGCGCCGGCGCTCTGGTCCACGCCCGCCTCGAGCGGGTGGTCTACGGCGCCCCCGACCCCAAGTTCGGCGGCGTCGAGTCGCTGGCGCGGATCCTTGACCTGCCCGGTCTCAATCACCGGGTGGCGCACCGCGGCGGCCTCCTGGCCGAGCAGTCCGCCGAGCTCCTCCGGGGCTTTTTTCAGGCCAAGCGACGCTGAGGAAGCGCTATCCTGTCCGGCCCTGAACGGAGAGGTGCCGGAGCTGGCCGAACGGGCTGGTTTCGAAAACCAGTGTAGGTCCTGCCTACCGTGGGTTCGAATCCCACCCTCTCCGCCAACTCCCTTGGGGAGCTGGGGTTCGATCATTCCGAATCAGCAGGAGAGGTGTCCGAGTGGCCGAAGGAGCACGCTTGGAAAGCGTGTGTGTCGCAAGGCACCGTGGGTTCGAATCCCACCCTCTCCGCCATTCGGGCCGCCGGCGGAGCCGGGGGTCCGGCGCCGCGCAGCAGACGCGCCCCGAACCGGGTCAGACCGGGAACGGAGCAGCCCTAAGGAGCGTTGTCTGGGTGCCGTGGTCGTCCGGGCCTCCGGCTCCGCTGGTCCTCCCTGCGACCCGCACTGGGTCCCCCTCCGATCGGCCTGATAAGCTGCCGCCGCCATGTCCTATCGCGTCCTGGCGAGGAAGTACCGCCCGCGGACCTTCAGCGAGGTCATCGGGCAGGACCACATCGTGCACGCCCTGAGCCGCGCCATCGAGCGCGACCGCTTCGGGCAGGCCTATCTGCTGGTGGGGCCGCGCGGCGTCGGCAAGACCAGCACCGCGCGCATCCTGGCGAAGTCGCTCAACTGCGAGTCGGGGCCCACCGTGACGCCCTGCCTCGAGTGCCACGCCTGCAAGGAGATCGAGATCGGCGCCGACGTCGACGTCGTCGAGATCGACGGCGCCTCGAACAACGGCGTCGACGACGTGCGCGCGATCCGCGAGCGGGTCCACTACCGGCCGCTGCGCGACCGGCGCAAGATCTACATCATCGACGAGGTCCAGCGGCTCAGCGGCCCGGCCTTCGACGCGCTGCTGAAGACCCTCGAGGAGCCGCCCGGCCACGCCGTGTTCCTCTTCGCCACCACCGACCCGCACAAGATCCCGGAGACCATCACCTCGCGCTGCCAGGTGTTCGAATTCCGGCGCCTGCGGGAGGAGGACATCCAGGCCAAGCTGGCCCTGGTGTGCCGGGCGGAGGGCGCGGAGGTCCCCGAGGAGGTGCTCGGCGCCATCTCGCGCGGCTGCCGCGGCGGCCTGCGCGACGCCGAGTCGATGCTCGACCAGGTGCTGGCGGTCGCCGAGGGCGCGCCGACCCTCGACGACCTCGAGATGATCGCCGGCCTGGCGCGCCCCGAGCGCTGGCTGGAGATGTTCGAGGCCGTCGAGCGCGACGACCCGGCGGCGCTGCTCGGCGGCCTGGCCGATTTCCTGCAGCGCGGCGGCACCGAACGCGACCTGGTCGAACAGGCCACCGACGCCCTGCGCGACCTGCTGCACATCGCCCTGCTGGGAGAGGACGCCCTCGGCGTCATCCCCTCCGCCGACCGCAAGGAGCGCAGCTACGCCCTGGCCCGGGCCTTCGGCCGCGACCGGCTCGAGAGCCTGCTGGGGATGATGTTCACCCTCGAGAGCCGGATCCGGCAGGCGCCGCTGGCCGCCCGCGCCCTGCTGGAGTGGACCCTGCTGCGCGCCAGCCGCCTCGGCGACCTGCTGGAGACCGGGACCCTGCTGGCGTCGCTCCAGGACGGCGCGGCTCCGGCGCGCCGCGCCGCTGCGCCGTCCGCCCCCGCGAGGCGGGCTCCCGAGCCCGCTCCGCCGCGCGCCGTCCGCGCGCCCTCGCCGGCCCCGGCGGCTGTTCCCGATCCTGCGCCTGAGCTGCCGGCGGCTCCCAGCATCGAGGGCCTGATCGCGCTCGCGGTGGCCGGTCGTCCGACCCTGGGTCGGATCCTGAAGGCGAATTTCCTGGAGGGTGAGCTGCTCCCGGACCGGGTCCG
>JACNJP010000160.1 GCA_014382465.1 Planctomycetota bacterium | reverse complement strand
CGCGCGGGGGCGCGGGCGGGGGGGCGGGGGGGGGGGGGGGGGGTGTGGCGGGGGGGGGGGGGGGGGGGGGGGCGGCGGCGGGGGGGGGGGGGGGGGGCGCGCGCGGCGGCGGCGGCGGCGGCGGGCGGGGGGGGGGGGGGCGGCCCAACCCTCCCCGCCCGCCACAAGGCCTGGCGCGCCGACCAGGCCGACTGAGCCCGCGCCCGGCGGCTGCCGGCGCTCAGTTCCTGCGCTTCAGGCCCAGCTCGCGCCAGTCGGGCTGCCAATCTTCGAGCTCGGCGGTCTCGGCCCGGGCGGCGGCGCTGATCGGGACGCCCCAGCGCTCGAAGAAGGGGCCGAGGTCGCGGCCGGTGGCGCGCGACATCCGGACCATCCACTGATCGCGGCGCTGCTGCTCGAGCTCCTCGCCCTGGCCTCGGGGGCGCTGGTTCGGCTTCAACGCCTCGTATTCGGCGAACGCGGCGGAGTAGGGCTCCCAGCCGAAGGCCCGTTGGAGCTGGGCGTACATCAGGAGCGCCAGGCCCGGGTTCCGCTTCCAGTCCTCGAAATCCGCGCCGCCTTCGAGGTAGGCCTTGGCGCTGGCCTTCTGCCCCTCCAGCCACGGGTTGGCCCACGGCTCGATGCCGTTGAGCCGGTGGCCGGCGTGCAGCGAGAACAGGTTGCAGGTGACCTCGCCGGTGCCGGCGAAGGTCCAGTCGCCGCGCTGGCTGTTGTGGCCGAGCTCGTGGTAGTGGCCCCACGAGCCGTCCTGCTCGAGGCGCTCGGCGTCCACCGTCAGCCCGAGCGGACGGCCGGCGCTCGGGCGGGTGACGTCGAGCCAGGTCATGACCGGGTAGCCGGCGTGCATGTAGCCGGCGCTGATCTGGACGTCGGCGACGAAGCGCTCGGGGCGGGCCGGCAGCGGCCGCGCGGCGAGCTGGTAGTGCGCTTCCATCACGGAGTCCCAGAAGCGGGCCAGGCGGGCGGGGTCGTCGAGCTCGCGGATCGCGGCCGACGGGACCGTCAGGATCAGGTGCTCGCCGGCGATCTCGGCCCAGGGGGCGGGCGCCTGCCGTTCTTCCGGCCAGCCTGCTTCGGCGCCCGGGTGCTGCAGGTCGAAGAAGGGCGCCTCGACCACGCCGGAGATCTCGACGTGCAGCGGGGCGGCGGCGCCTTCGCCGGCTTCCAGGTAGACCAGGCCGCCAAAGGGGCTGGCCACGGTGGTCTGCTCGTCCTCGAGCGCGACGCTGCGGCTGACGCTCGGCCAGCGCTTCCACTCGGCGTGGTGGGCGATCGAATCGGTGTGCGCGCCGACGCGGAGCCGCCAGCCGCGGGCGCTGCCGCGAGCGATCCGCACCACCACCGGCTCACCCGGGGGGGCGTAGCCGCCGGTGCTGATCCAGCCGCGGTCGGTGCGGTTGGCCACCAGCTGCTGGCTCCGGCGCGCGGCGTCGGCGGGCACCGCGCCAGGGAAGTGTTCGACGCCCGGCGCGGGCGTGATCTCGGCGACCGGCGCGTCCTCCCAGATACGGCTCCA
Source organism: Planctomycetota bacterium (assembly GCA_014382465.1). Taxonomy (GTDB): domain Bacteria; phylum Planctomycetota; class UBA1135; order UBA1135; family UBA1135; genus J029. The sequence continues at coordinate 6,324 of JACNJP010000160.1, read as the reverse complement.
GTAGGCCACTTGCAGGCGGGAGACCGGGTCGTCGCCGCGCAGGGGCCGGGCTTCGGACGGCGGCGCGAATTGCGACTGGTCGGCCAGGTAGACGAAGACCGACGGCAGGAACAGCGCGTCGGCCGCCGGCACCGACTGCAGCGCGCGCTCCAGGGCGGTGAAGCCCTCGGTGGCGCCGGCGCGGGCGAGTTGGCGCAGCGCGGCGCCGGCGTGGGCGGCTTCCGGGCGGGAGCCGGAGACGGCGTAGGGGCCGCCGCCGAGGTAGGTCGGGCCGAACACCAGGCCCATCGGCGCCAGCACCTGGTTGGAGGGGCCGTCCTCGCGCAGCTCGAGCGCCGGGTGGAGTTGCTGCCAGCCCCACGGGCACTCGCCGACCACCAGGCCGCCGCCAGCGTGGACGAAGTCGCGCAGGGCGACGCGGGTGGCGGGCGGGATGTCGCCGCCGGCCCAGGTGACCACCGCGGCTACGCTGAAGTCAGCGGCGCGCACGTCGGCGATCACCGGAGCGACCTCGGCCCCGGGCTCGAAATCGGGCGAGACCCAGGCGATCGCGTTGGCGAGCAAGCGGGCGCGGCCGCTGCCCTCGGGCCCAGCGCCGAGATAGCCGCCGTGGCCGAAAGCGACGACGCGGCCTTCGCCGAAGCGCGCGGCGGCCACCACCGCTTCGCCGTTCGCGGCGGTCAGGACCGCGAAGGCGTCGGGACCGAAGGCCACCACCGGGCCGGGGATGCCGGTCTGTTCGAGGGCGGTCACGCCGTCGAGCAGCGCGGCGCGGTCGGCGGCGGGGTCGACTTGGGGAAGGAGGAGCAGGGCAAGGGCGGCCAGCATCGGGATCATGCTAGGAGGGCGTCCGGGCCGGGCTCATGGGTCTCTCCTCCCGTCTTTTGACAGGGCCGCCCTCCTCCTCCATCCTGCTGGGGACGAGCAAGCCACCGATGACCCGCGCCACCACCACCACCGCCCTCCTGGCAGGCGCCGCATTCGCCGCCCTCCTCTCCCCGGCCGCCAGCGCCCAGACCGCGACCGTCGGCTACCAGCTCGAAGACGTCTGGGTCGACACCGCTCTCACCCAGCCGTGGCTGCCGCCGCAGCAGATGACCGGGCGCTTCGAGTGGACCTACACCGTCGGCGACTTCGAGAACGGCTCGGCGCAGTTCACCGAGCTGTCCATTCCCTACTACGGCACCAACTTCAGCAGCCTCGTCACGACCATCGACCTGGGGCGCAGCCAGTTCCACGTCGAGAACGGCGTCAACTACCAGGGCAACGTGCTCAGCGGCAGCGTCGTGCCCGAGTTCCAGATGGCGCTGGCCGTCGCGGGGTCCTGCCCCACCCACCAGTTCCAGCTCCACGGCGTGACCGCGAACGGCGCCGCCGCGCTGCTCTACGCCTTCGGCACCGGCGGCCTGGTGATCCCCAACGGCTACCCCTGCGCCGGCACCCAACTCGGGCTGGACGGGACAACCGCGCTCGGCGCCGTCCTCACCGCCGACGCCAACGGCGACGCCGTCCTGGTCCAGACCGTGCCGGCCGGCGCCTGCGGGCGGATCTACCTGCAAGCGCTGGACCTCGCCACCTGCGGGCTGAGCCCGGCATTGTTGCTGCGCTAATTCGGGGTCGTACCTCGATTGTTAGCCGAGGTACGACCTCGATTATCAATCGATGTCTGACCCCGGTTCAGCGCACGAAGTCGATCTGCGGGGGCGCGGGGATCAGGCCCTGGTCGTGGGCGCGCTGGAGGAACAGCTTCACGGATTCGCGGCCGTCGTCGCCGTAGTCGAGGGTGCGCTGGTTGACGTACATGGCGATGAACTCGTCGGCCTTGGCGAGGTCGAGATCGCGGCCGAACTGCAGCGCGTACTTCACCGCCTCGTCGCGGTGCTCGAGGCCGTAGCGGATCGAGTCCTGGAGGAGCTGCGACACCCGCGGGATGTCCTCGCCGAGGTCGCGGCGGATGGTGTTGCCGCCGAGCGGCAGCGGCAGGCCGCCGGTCTCGCCGCCCCACCACTCGCCGAGGTCGAGCAGCAGCTTCAGGCCGAGCTCCTGGAAGGTGAGCTGGCCCTCGTGGATCAGCAGGCCGGCGTCGTACTCGCCGCGCGCCACCGCCGCCGGGATCTGGTCGAACTCGACCAGCTCGTAGTCATACGGCCCCAGGCACATCTGCGCCGCCAGGTGGGCCGAGGTCCACTCGCCGGGCACCGCCATCCGCAGCCCTTTGCCCTTCTCGAGCGCCGACAGCGGCATCTCGGCGCGGGCGACGATGCGCGGGCCGTAGCCCTCGCCCATCGAGGCGCCGTGGTTGAGCAGCGCGTACTTGTCCGAGACGTAGGCGTAGGCGTGGATCGAGACCGCGGTGATCTCGTACTCGCCCGTCAACGCCCGCCGGTTCAGGGTCTCGATGTCCTCGAGCTTGTGGACGAAGCGCAAATCGCCGGTGTCGAGCTTGTCCGCCGCCAGCGCGTAGTGCATGAAGGCGTCGTCGGGATCCGGGCTGTGGCCCAGGAGGAGGGTCTTCGTGGCGGTGTCGCTCATGGGCTCTGACGGCGTTTCCGGGGCCGAAGGACCCCACCGGAACGGCGGATTCTACAATCCCGCGCCATGAGCGACGCCCCGAAGGATCCCCGCGACAAGATGACCGCCGGCGTGCTGGCCGAGAGCCGGCTGGTGAACGGCCTGCCCGGGCTGGGGGCCTTCCGCGTGAAAGCCGCCGACGGCGGCGCCGTGCCGGAATTCCTGGCCGGTCAGGCCACCAGCGTCGCCTTCGAGCAGGACGGCGAGATCTTGACGCGCTGGTATTCGGTCGCCTCTCCGCCCGAACAGCGCCACGCCCTCGATTTCCTGGTGGTCGACGCCAAGGGCAGCGGCAAAGGGCTGTTCGCTCTCGAAGCTGGCGCGCCGTTGTGGTTCGGGAGCTGCGTCGGCAAGCTGACGCTGGAGCGCAGCGACTGCCGCCACCTGGTGCTGCTCGGCACCGGGACCGGGCTGGCGCCCTACCTCTCCATGCTCCGCCACCTGAAGGCCCAGGCCGCGGCCGGGCAGCCGGTGCCGGTGGCGGTGGCGCTGTTCCACGGCGCCCGCCGCGGCGCCGAGCTGGCCTTCCGCGACGAGCTCGAGGCGCTGGCCAAGGAGCAGCCCTTCCGCTTCCTCTACGTGCCGTGCGTCAGCCGGCCTGGCGAGGACCCCGACTTCGATCCGGCGCGCACCACCGCCGGCCGCGCCGACGAGGCCGCCGCCAGAGTGCTGGGACTCCCCAGCCCGGGCCAGGACCCGCGCGGCGTGTCCTTCCCCGCCGTCTTCGAGCCGGCCGCCCTCGCCGCCCTGCTGCCCGAAGACGACACCGCCATCTACCTGTGCGGCAACCCGAAGATGATCGACGCCTTCGACGCCGCCTGCGCCGGTACGCCGCGCCAGGAGCGGCTGGTGTTCGAGCGCTGGTGGTAGGCGGGACGCGGCGCCGCTCACTCCACCCGCCACTCGTGGATGCCGGCGGCCCAGCCCTCTTGGAGGACCACCTCCAGCCGTAAGCCGGTGGTCGTCACCGGGCCGAAGTCGACCGCGTCGTAGCGGTCCACGCCGACCGGGTAGGCGCTCGGCGCGGGGACCTCGCGCCAGCTCCCCTCCTCGCGGTAGAGCAGCAGCCAGGAGGCGGGCAGTCGGCACTCGCCACGGCCGGTGTCGTCGAACCAGTAGACCTCGACGCGGCGGAGCGCGGTCGGCGCGGCCAAGTCGTACTGGACCCACTCGGTGGTTCCCTTGCGCGGCCACCAGTGCAGAAAGGGGTGGGTGTGGTCGCCGGAGGCCGCCGGCTCGCGCTGGGTCGTTCAGGGCGCGCAGGTTCCCGCCCGAGGCGCTGGCCTCGGCTCGCGAGGCGGCGGTCGGCGCCGCCAGCGGGGAGGCAGCAGCCGCGGTGCGCGCCAGCCACACCGCCATCTCGCCGCGGCCGCGGTGGGCCTCCACCGCGTTGAGGGCCACCCCGAACCTCGGGGTGGTGAACCCCTCGCTGCGGATCGCGGAGGTCGTGCTCGAGCTCCGCGGCGCGGTCCTCGCCGGCACCGGCACGGCCTGGCGGATCGGCGGGACCGACCCGCAGGCCCACAACGACCCGGACGGGCCGCGCCCGGTGCAGATCGAGGAATTCGAACTCCAGGGCGTCGGCGAGCAGCTCCGGCTCGCACCGTGCAGCGTCACGCTCTACGCCTTCGACCTGCTCGCGCCGGCGGCCGGCAGGGATTGAAGCGGCTCAGCCGCCGGTCGCGTCGCTCCAGCGGGCGCCCGTCGCCGCCAGCACCAGGCGCCGGGTGCCGCCGGTCGGCGCGGCGTTTGCGTCGGGCTCGAGGAAGACCGGGAATTCGCGGCGGAGGACGCCGTCGACCAGCTCGAAGCGGTCGTGGCCGCGGTAGCCAACGGCCTGGTCCGGGTCCAGCCCGGGCAGCTCGATGAGGCGCCAGAGGCCGTCCTCGCCGCGGCGCCAGCCCTGGAGCTGGCCGTAGGAGCCGCTGCCGGCCGAGCTCATCGACACCACCACCTCGCCGCGGCCGTCCTGGTCCAGGTCGGTGAACCAGACCGCGTTGACGCTGCCGTCGCGCTCGCCGGCGATGCGGTCGGCGGGGCCGTCGGGCCAGCGCACGATCACCGCGTAGCTGCCGATCGAGGCCGCCTCCCCCGCCGGGATCCGCAGCTCGAGCTGCGGCGCGGCTTCGACCTCGGCGGCCGGATGGCAGCCGCAGGGCAGGGCGAGGCTCGCGGCGAGGGCCAGGAGATCGGCGGGCCGCGGGGACAGGGTCCGTTTCACGCGGCAGATCCTACCGGCTCACTGCTCGCTCTCGGCCGGCGGCGCCACCGGCTTGCGGTGGATGCTCGACATTCGCTCGGTCGGCGGCTCGACCCACATGTGGCCGAGCACCTCGAGCTCGTGACAGGCGTTGCAGAGGGCGGTCATCTGGGAGTAGATGCCGCGGAACACCTCAGCGTCCCGGTTCAGGACCGGCTGGCGGAATGCCGGCATGGTGCTGAGGAAGACCTTGGCCGACTCGGCGCGCTTGGGCCGCCGCTCGAGGGCGTTGCGGAGCGCGTACTCGATCTTCTCGAGCTGGTACTCGGCGTACTCCCAGTTTTCGTCCACTCCGGCCCACCACAGCTCGTGGTAGCGGTGGTCGATCTCGATCATCGCCAGGTCGGTGCCGCGCAGGTGCTTGGCGACCGTGTCGAGCTTGGCCTGGGTGTCGCCCCTGAGCCAGCCGTCCTTGCCCACCGGGCCGTCGGAGCAGGCCGGGAGCAGCGCCGCGAGGGTGAGGAGGGCGACAAATCCGAGCGCAGCAGGCCGGCGGAGGCGGTGGCGGAGCATCGCTCCAGCTAGGTCCGCGGCGACCGCAAACAAGTCCCCGCCGCCCGTTCAGCCGCCCTCCGCTCGAACGGGAGGGTCCAGTCCACCTTCGTCCGTCCCGGAGGCGCTAATTCCGGGGTCGTACCTCTCATTTCTATTGATGTCTGACCCCGAAATCGGCTCGTCGTGGAGCATGCGGATGCTGGGGGTGTCGAGGTCGTCGTACTGGCCGCGCTTGCTGGCCCAGAGGAAAGCGAGCAGGAAGGTGGCGCCGAGGGCGAGGGCGGCGGGCAGGGCGATGTAGAGCAGGTCCACGGGGTTCAGGCGCCGAAGGTGCGGGAGCGGTAGGACAGGCTGATGACGGTCAGCGAGCTGGCGGGCATCAGGATCGCCGCCACCAGCGGGTTGAGCAAGCCCGCCATCGCCAGGGCGACGCCGGCGGCGTTGTAGACCAGGGAGACCACCAGGTTGCGGCGGATGACCAGGACCGTGCGGCGGGCGCCGGCGATCAGGCGCACGACGCCGCGGACGCCCGCCTCGGTCATGTAGACGTCAGCGGCGGCCAGGCTGGCCTCGGCGCCGCCGTGGACGGCGACGCCGGTGGTGGCGGCGGCCAAGGCCGCGGCGCCGTTGACGCCGTCCCCCACCATGACGACCGGGCCGCGGGCGGCGGCCTGCTCGACGTAGGCCAGCTTGCCCTCGGGGCTGACGCCGCCGTGGCAGGACTCCGGCGCCACGCCGAGCTGGCGGCCGACCGCCGCCACCACCACGGGGTGGTCGCCCGAGAGGATCTCCACCTGCCAGCCGCGCTGGCGGAGCTCGGCGATGGCAGCCGCCGCGTCGGGCTGGAGCGCGTCCCCGAGGCCCGCGTTTGCGACGTGGCTGCCGTTGTCCCCCTCCACCTACGGGGTCCGGTCGTCGCAGTCGGTTGCTTCTGTCTGCTCGGCTCCTTCAGGCCCGTCTCCTAAGCCCGGCCTGGGCCTGCTTACCTGTACCTCCCC
>JACNJP010000316.1 GCA_014382465.1 Planctomycetota bacterium | reverse complement strand
GGGCCGAGCGCTGGGAGGTGCGGGAGGCGCGCGTGCGGCTGGTGGCGGGCGCCGCCGTCGACCTGGAGGATCCGGCGCGCGGCATCTCGACCCGCGAGGCCTTCCAGATCACCGAGGTCCGCTTCGACACCCTCGGCGCCACCGGCAGCTACAACACCCCGGCGCTCGGCGGCCACTACCGCGGCGGCACCATCGGCGCCTCGCCGGCCTACTCCTTCACCGCCCACGTCGCCGAGGTCACGGTCGACGAGGAGACCGGGCGCATCGTTTGCGACAAGGTCTGGATCGCCCACGACTGCGGCCGGGCGCTGAACCCGATGCTGGTCGCCGGCCAGATGGAGGGCTCGGCCTACATGGGCGTCGCCGAGGCCCTGATGGAGGAGCACGAGGTCAACCGCTTCGGCCTGCACCGGGGGCCGAGCCTGCTGGACTACCGGATCCCGACGGCGGTCGACACGCCCGAGCTGCGGGCGCTGATCGTCGAGAGCATCGACCCCGAGGGGCCGTACGGGGCCAAGGAGGCCGGCGAGGGCCCGCTGCACCCGGCGATCCCGGCGATCGCCAACGCGGTCCACGACGCGGTGGGAATCCGCCTGCGCGAGCTGCCGTTCACGCCGGCCAAGGTGCTGAAGGCGCTGGCGGCGCAGCGCGAGCGGGAGGCGGCCGAGTGCTGAGGCTCCCCGCCCACGAGGTCCTGCAGCCGCGCACGGTCGCCGAGGCCGTGGCGCTGCTGGCCGAGCACGGTGAGAAGGCGATGCTGATCGCCGGCGGCACCGACCTGCTGCCGAACATGAAGCACCGGCTGTTCGAGCCCGACTACCTGGTCGCGCTGGCCGGCATCGAGGAGCTGCGCGGCGTCCGCGACGCGGAGGGCGGCCTCGAGATCGGCGCCATGACCACGCTGACCGAGGTCGCCGAGTCGCCGCTGGTGCGGGAGCGCGCGCCGGCCTTGGCGCAGGCCGCCGGGCTGGTGTCCGGGCCGCAGCTCCGCAACATGGGCACCCTCGGCGGCAACGTCATGCTCGACACGCGCTGCCAGTGGTACAACCAGACCTACTTCTGGCGCTCGGCGCTCGGCTACTGCCTGAAGAAGGACGGCAGCAAGTGCCACGTCGTCGAGGGCGGCCAGAAGTGCGTCGCCGCCGCCAGCAACGACACCGCGCCGGCGCTGATGACGCTGGGCGCCGCGCTCCAGTTCGCCGGCCCGCGCGGGCCGCAGGAGCTGGCGATCGACGCGATCTGGCGGCCCGACGGCATCTGGAACAAGAAGTTCGGCCGCGACCAGATCCTGACCGCGATCCGGCTGCCGGCGGCCGCCGCCGGCCACCGCGGCGCCTACGGCAAGCTGCGCGACCGCGGCTCGATCGACTTCCCGCTGCTCGGCATGGCGGCGCGCGTCGACCGGGACCCGGCCGGGGCGGTCGCCGACGCCGACCTGTGCGTGGTGGCGCTGCAGGCGCGCCCGACGCGGGTGCGCAAGGCAGCCGAGCTGCTGCGAGGCGCCGAGCCGGGCAGCCCGGGCTTCGACGAGGCCGTCGAGGCCGTAGCCCAGGCCGCCCACCAGCAGTGCAGGCCGTTGGACAGCATCCCCGGCGACGCCGAGTACCGCCACCTGATGGTGCCGGTGCTGGCGCGCCGCACGCTGCGGGCGGCGGCGGAAGGCGCTACCGTCGGCGTCCTGTGAGCCAGGCCTCCCCCGTCGCGCCCCACTCCGTTGTTCCCGAGCCCGCCCGCGAGCGCCGCGCCCCTTTCCTGCTGCGCGCGCTGATCCTGGTCCTGTCGCTGGCCGCCGGCCTGCTGGCCCTGTGGCTGCTCGGCTTCGTGCTGGACGACATCGGCGACATCGACCGGCCGAACCTGGCCAGCTTCGAGCACGGCGCGCTGGAGCCCGCGCTGGTCGCCGCCGAAGGGGAGCAGCAGCGAACCCTCGCCGCGGTGGTGAGGGACATCGGGCGGCAGCACGAGATCCAGGCCGGGCTGCGCGCCAGCATCGACAACGCCCGCGGCACGCTCGAACAGATGCTGGAGGTCCGCCGACTGGCGCTCGAGAAGGGCGGCGACTGGCAGGAAGCCGAAGGTGCTGCCCTGGCCACGGCACAGCAACGCTTCCTCTCCAGCCAGGACCAGCTCGACGAATCGATCGAGCTCACCGCCAGCCTCGAGCAGCGACGCCACGAGCTGACCGCCTCGATGGCCGACCTGCTCCAGCGGCTCGATGTCCAGCGCGAGCCTGCGCGCGCGGAGTACCAGCGCGCCCTGAAGAGCCGGGAATACCGCGTCGCCGCCTTCAAGCTGGCCTTCCTGCTGCCGGTCTTCCTGGCGGCCGCCTGGCTGGTGGCCCGGCGCCGGCGCGGCCTCTACCGGCCGCTGTTCCTCTCCTTCCTGCTCGCCGCCACCTGGCAGCTCGGCGCGGTGATCCACCAGCACTTCCCGGCGGAGTTCTTCAAGTACCTTGCCCTCGGCGCCGGCCTGGCGGTGGTGGTGGCCTTCCTGGTGGCCCTGCTGCGCAGCGCCGCCCGGCCGTCGGGCGCGGTGCTCCTGAAGCGCAACCGCGAGGGCTACCGCCGCTGGGAGTGCCCGAGCTGCGCCTTCCCGATCCGCACCGGCACCGAAGCCGGCCCGGCCACCTGCGCCGCCTGCGGCCTCCAGCTCTACCACGAGTGCGCGAGCTGCGGCGCGACCCGCCACAGCCAGCTCCCGCACTGCGAGGCCTGCGGCGCCAGTTGAGGATCCGGCCCCTCGAGCCCTCGCGGCCGGAGGAGATCGAACTCGTCGCCAGCCGCATGCGGGCGACCTTGGTGGAGGTCCTCGGGGAGCGGACCGGCGCCGCGATGTACACGATGGACTGGCTGCGCCGGCGGGTCCGCCAGCACCTCGAGGGCGGGGACCACGTCGGGCAGGTGTTCCTCGCCGAGCTCGACGACGGCACCATCGCCGGCCACGCCATCGTCCGGATCGACTCCGACGAGGCCGGTGGCGAGATCGGCCTGTTCTCGACCGTCTACGTCGCCCCCGACCGCCGCCGGCAAGGCATCGCCGCCGCCCTGCTCCGCGCGGGCGAGTCCTGGATGAGGGAGCGCCGGCTGCCCCGGGCGATGACCTACACCGCCGAGACCAACCGCCGCCTCATCCGGGCCTTCGAGGCGGCGGGCTACGCGATCGCCCTGCAGTCGCGCCAGATGGTCGGCCTCGCGCGGACCCTTTGAGCGGCGCCTGCGCCGGCCGCGGGCACCCCGCTCAGGGCATCGCTCCGGCCGCCCGCGCCGCCAGGGCGAAGTCCTGCGCCATGCGGTTCTCGCCCCAGTAGCGGTCGAGGTCGCGCCAGCCGTCCGTCACCGCCGGCTGGTGGCCGAAGAAGGCGTTGTGGCCGCCGTGCCGGGTCTCCACCAGCTCCAGGCTCGGGTGCCCCCGGAGCGCCTGCTGGGCCTCCGGGCACAGCGGCACGAAGGGATCGTCGGCCGCGTGCAGCACCGTGCCGGAGAGCTGGATGCGGTCGAGCACCGTCATCGGGCTGGCGTCGCGGTAGTAGTCGGCGGCGTCCTTCCAGCCGAAGCTGGGCGCGGTCCAGCGGTCGTCGAAGGCGCGCACCGAACGGATGCCGCGCACGCCGTCGCGCGGCCAGCGCTCAGGGTGCAGCCGCGACGTCAGCTTCCACGAGCGCCGGAAGTCGTCGAGGAAGTACCTGACGTAGACGTGGTTGAAGCCGCCGCTGTGCATCGCCGCGGAGGTCTCCTCCAAGTCGAAGGGCGCCGACTGCACCCACAGCCGGGCGACGCCGTCGGGCGGCGCGCCGCCCCAGCGGGCGGCGGCGTGCAGCACGATGCCGCCGCCGAGGCTGAAGCCGGCGACGCCGATCCAGGCCGGCCGCCGCTCGCGCGCGATCCAGTCGACCAGCGCCTCGAGGTCGTCCGAGAGGCCGGCGTGGTAGAGGGTCGACGACAGGTGCTCGGTGCCGCCGCAAGTGCGCAGGTTGATGCGCACGGCCGAGAAACCAGCCGCCCAGGCCTTGCGCGCTGCCCCGACCACGTAGACCGCCTTGGCGCTGGCCGAGAGCCCGTGGACCAGCACCGCCACCGGTGCCTCGCGCGGCTGCCAGTGGGCCTCGGCGACGATCGTGGTGGTGGCGTCGACGCGCACCTGGAAGCGCTGCTCGCTGGCCAGGAAGCGCCGCTGGAAGCGCGGCAGCTTGACCCCGGCGATGGTCATGGCGTGGCCGTTGCGCAGCAGCGGGTGCGGCCGGAAGGAGTGGCGGGCGGCCTCCGCCGGATCGTCGTGCCGGATCACGCGGCGGTGGCTGGGGGCGGGACGATCGGTGGCGGGACGGACCAAAGAGGCAGTTTAGCGCGGGTGACGGGACCGAGCTGCCCGCTCAGGCCGGCCGAGCGAGGTGGTCCTCCTCGCACCACCTCCACCAGATCGAGTGGAACCATCAGGCCCCCACTCGTCTCCGGAGGTCGTAGATCGTGGTGCCGCTACTCCCTCCGCTACTGCTCCTCGGCCGCTCGATGAAGTAGACCTCCCATCCTTCGCGGGCGAGCAGATTGAGCATCTGGTGCTTGGAGCTGAAGGAATAGGTCTTGCGCGGATACTCCATCTTGAGGTTCTTCGCCAAGGCCATCCTGAGGCTTTGGGAGTCGGAGGAGGACTCCAGTTCCTCGCCAGAGGTCGTTTCGTACACCGCCCCTGAAACGAAGGTGAACCGCGCATACTGGTTCGAGACGACCTCGGAGTACGTGGCGTATTCCCAGGTGAGGGCGCCGCTGAGTTGATCGCCGGCCGCCTGGGTGCCGCTCCAGAGGGACCGCCCAAGGGTGGCCGCGATGAGGAGAGCCAAGAGGCCGAGGATTCCAGGTGTTCGGTGGACTCTAGCCATGGAGACCATCCTAGCCCTGGTGGTTCGCACCAACCGCCTCCTCGAGTGTGGCCTGTAACAGCCGTGGTCACGATTCCGCAGCGAGTTCATCCAAGCAAACTCATCCGAGCCCTTCCGGCGGTGGAACAGGGCCGCTTGCCGCCGGCCTCGCAGATGGACCGACGTCGCCTCCTCCGCTCCAGACGGACCAAGGAGCGGCGGAGGATGTTGCCGCGGCGGCGACCGTGGACGCCGGAGGCACGCGAAGCTGGACTCGGGGCCATCGGTCCGTTACAAGACTGGGTCGAGCCAGCCCTGTCGCTCGCCCGATCGGTCCATTCCATCCGCGGGCGAGCGTGCGTGTCGCATCACCCAGTCGGCATGGTGGAGCTCGGCAACGGAGTTCCATGCTGACATTTGGAGTCATCGGCACGTCCCGGAAACCGGACGAGCATCGCTTTCCGATCCATCCCGACCACCTGTGCCGCCTCCCCGAGGAGGTGCGTGCCCACCTGGTCTTCGAGACTGGCTACGGTGAGGCCTTCGGCCTGACGGACGCGGAGCTCGGCGCGCGAGCGGGCGGCGTCGCCTCCCGCGCGGAGCTCCTCGGAGACCTCGGCGCCGTCATCCTCCCCAAGCCGGTGGTCGAGGACCTCGAAGGGCTCCGCGACGGCGGGATCCTCTGGGGCTGGCCGCACTGCGTGCAACAGCGCGCCATGACGCAGGTCGCGATCGATCGGCGGCTCACGCTCATCGCCTTCGAGGAGATGTTCGTGTGGGGCCCGAAGGGCAACGTCGGTCGGCACACCTTCTACAAGAACAACGAGATGGCGGGCTATTGCGCCGTGCTGCACGCGCTGCAACTCAAGGGGATCGACGGCCACTACGGGAACCAGCGCAAGGCGATCATCATCAGCTTCGGGGCGGTGAGCCGCGGCGCCATCTACGCGCTCAAGGCCCGCGGCTTCCGCGACATCACGATCTGCATCCAACGTCCGGATCAACAGGTGCGGGAGGAGGTGCTCGGCTGCCACTACCTCCGTCTCCGTCGAGGCGAGGAGGGAGAGGAGCGGCTCTTAGCGGTGGAGCACGACGGGACCGAGAGCTCCTTTCTCGACCTGCTCAGCTCCGCCGACATCATCGTGAACGGCACCTTCCAGGACCCGGAACAGCCGCTCATGTTCGTCACCGAGGAAGAGGTGGGCCGCCTCCGGAGAGGCAGCCTGATCATCGACGTGAGCTGCGACGAGGGGATGGGCTTCTCCTTCGCCCGCCCCACCAGCTTCCGGGAACCGATGTTCCGGGTCGACACGGTGGACTACTACGCGGTCGACCACACCCCCAGCTACCTGTGGGAGACCGCCTCCCGCTCGATCTCCGCTGCCCTCGTCGTGCACCTGCCGGATGTCCTTGGCGGTCGGGAGCGCTGGGAGGCGAACGAGACCCTCCGGCGGGCGGTCGCGATCGACGCAGGAGTCGTGCAGCACCCGGCGATCCTCGCCTTCCAGGACCGCCGGGCCGAGTATCCCCACGCGGCCCTCGGCGAGCAGGTGCTGTCGCCGTAGTGGCGAGGCGCGCTCTCGACTACTCTCACCGCGGCCAGCGTTCTGGGATGGATTGCTGAGCGCGGCACCGGCGGATCACTACTCGGCGGAAGACTCCGCTGGGGCGGCTTCCTCGCGCCGGAGGACGATCAGGCTCTGCCGATCGGCGGACACGCCGATGATCTCGGGTCTCCGTCACCGTCGAGATCTCGATAGACGAGTGGCCAGGTATCCGGCAGGGTTGGGAACCACAGCTCGATGATCTCGTTCCCCAAGAACTCGAAGGCCGCGAGGGCAGGGGGTGACCTTCCCCGGTTTCGTGGACATCGACTGGATCTCGCCCGACGGCCGGAGCCCGCTCCGCGGCTCGCCGGCGGTACCCGCGGCGGGACCTCCACCCGCAAGTCCGACACCGCGCGTGACCCTCAAGCAACCTCGACACGGAGGCCGGGGATCGTCCCGCGTCGGGAAGCGCCACGAAGCCCGTCCAGAACCAATCCGCCCTCAGCCGTGCAGCCGGCGGCCGCAAACCGCGGCGATCACCCGGGTCTCCGCCAGCAGGCCGGCGAGTTCCCCGGGCAGCAGCGCCTGGGGGCCGTCGGAGCGCGCCTCCTCGGGCCGCGGATGGACCTCGACCGCCAGGCCGTCGGCGCCGCAGGCGACCGCCGCCCGCGCCAGCGGAGCGATGAAGCGCGCCACCCCGACCGCGTGGGCCGGGTCGACGATCACCGGCAGGTGGGTCAGCTCGCGCAGGAGCGGCAGGATGGTCAGGTCCAGCGTGTTGCGGGTCGCGGGCTCGAAGGTGCGGATGCCGCGCTCGCAAAGGATCACCTGCGGCGAGCCGAAGGCGCACAGGTACTCGGCCGAGTAGAGCCACTCCTCCACCGTGCCCGACAGCCCGCGCTTCAACAGCACCGGCCGGCCGGCCGCCGCGATCGCCTTCAGCAGGGTGAAGTTCTGCATGTTGCGCGCGCCGACCTGCAGGCAGTCGATGTCGTGGTCGACGAAGGCGGCGAGGTGGGCGCCGTCCATGATCTCGCTGACCACCGGCATGCCGAAGCGCTCGCCGGCGTCCTTGAGCTGGGCCAGGCCCTCGACGCCGAAGCCCTGGAAGCTGTAGGGGCTGGTGCGCGGCTTGTAGGCGCCGCCGCGCAGCACGTGGGCGCCGGCCTGCTTGCACAGCCCGGCCACCTCGAGCATGAAGTCGCGGCCCTCGACCGAGCACGGGCCGGCGATCACCACCACCCCCGGACCGCCGAGCTCCACCGCGCCGACCCGGGCGATGGTCGGGGAGTCGCGGAAGGACCGGTGCGCCAGGCGCACGTCGCCCTTCGGCTGCACGACCTCCTCGATGTGCGGATCCTGGCGCAGCGCCTCGGAGAGCTCCGGGCCGAGCCGGTCCACCACCGCCACGATCGGCCCCGCCGGATCGGTCGAGCGGATGGTGCGGGCGC
>JACNJP010000165.1 GCA_014382465.1 Planctomycetota bacterium | reverse complement strand
GGGTGTTCCGCGAGCACACCGAGGGCCTCCACGGCGGGGTCGAGGGCCCCCCGGTCGACGGCCTGATCCGCCAGGCGCTCGAGTCGCACCCGAACTTCAAGCGCTTCTCCAGCGTGCCGCCCGACAAGATGAGCTTCTCGTCGCGCATCATCACCTGGGACGGCGCCAGCCGCATCGTCCGCGCCGCCTTCGAGTACGCCCGCAAGCACGGCTACCCGACCGTCACCGTGGTCGAGAAGCCCAACGTGCTGCGCGAGACCTCGGGCATGTTCATGGACGCCGCCCGCGCGGTCGCCGAGGACTTCCCCGAGATCGAGATGTGGGACGCCAACATCGACGCCATGGCGATGTGGCTGGTCAAGAACCCGCAGAACTACGGCGTCATCGTCACCTCGAACCTGTTCGGCGACGTGCTCTCCGACCTCTGCGCCCAGCTCGTCGGCGGCCTCGGCTTCGCCGCCGCCGGCAACATCGGCCGCGACGTGGCGGTCTTCGAGCCGACCCACGGCTCGGCGCCGAAGTACGACGGCATGGACAAGGTCAACCCGATCGCCTGCATCCTGGCTGCCAAGATGATGCTCGACTTCCTCGGCGAGACCGAGAAGGCCCAGGCGGTCGACGCCGCCGTCTCCAAGGTCATCGCCGACGGCCGGGTCCGCACCTACGACATGGGCGGCAGCGCCAAGTGCTCCGAGATGGGCCAGGCGGTGGCCGACGCCCTCAGCGTGCCGGCCTGAGCCGCGGCGGCTCGACCGGCGGCCCCTCAGCCCTTGCGCTTGAGCATCAGCCGGTCGAGCCACTTGTCCGGCAGCCAGCGGGCGGCCCGCAGCGCCCAGCGGGCGTCCCGGCCGACGACGTAGCGGGTCCGGGGCTTGGGCGATTCGAGCGCTCGGAGGACGGCCTCGGCCACCGCAGCGGCCGGGATGGCGCGCGGCACGATCTGCTCCACCAGCGTCCGTGAGGCGTCGATCATCGGGCCGTAGAGGCGCTTGCCGGCTTCCGGAATGCCCTCGAGCATGCGCTCGGCGTCGGCGTTGGCGGTGTCCCAGATCTCGCTCCGGACCGCCCCGGGCTCCACCAGCGCCACCCACAGGCCTTGCGGGATCAGCTCGCGTCGCCAGGAGTCGCTCAAGCCCTCAAGTCCCCACTTTGAGGCGTGGTAGGCGCCGAGCATCGGCGCGGCGATGCGCCCGGCCATCGAGCTGATGTTGACCATGCGGCCGCGGCCGGCGCGCAGCAGCGGCAGGAAGGCCTGCCCGCAGCGCAGCACCCCGGTGAGGTTGATGTCCAACTGGCGCTGGAAGTCTTCGACCGGCAGCAGCTCGAGGGGCCCCGGAACCGCCACCCCGGCGTTGTTGACCAGCCCCTGGATCCCGGCCGCGCCGACGGCTTCCTCGACCGCCGCGGCGGCCGCCGCCAGCCCCGCACCGTCGGTGACGTCCATCGACAGCGGCACCGCTCCGGCGGCCGCCAAGCGCTCGGCGTCCTCGACCTTGCGCACCCCCGCGAAGACCCTCCAGCCGCGCGTCACCAACAGTTCGACGCAAGCCGCTCCGATCCCCGAGGAGGTGCCGGTCACGACCGCCGCGCGCGCTGATCCACTGCCCATGCGGCCACCCTAGGAACCACCGCGCGGTCGGTCCAGGCCGGGGCCGGGTTCCGGTCGAGCCCGGTCAGTCCTCAGGGTGACCGCGGTCGCGCTTGGTCTCGGAGCGCTGCTTCTTGGCGTCCAGGCGCTTGCGGTCGGCCGAGCGCGGCTTCTTGGTCGGCTTGCGCGGCTTGGGGCGGTGGTTCTTCTTCTTGAGCCGCTCGATCAGGCGCTCGTAGGCCAGCTCGCGGTTCTGGTGCTGGCTGCGCCGCTCGGTCGCGATCACGGTGATGCCGCTCGGCGGGTGGAACAGGCGCACCCCGCTCTCGACCTTGTTGCGGTGCTGGCCGCCGGGGCCGCCGGCCCGCATGAAGTTCATCACGACCTCCTTCTCGAGGGTCTCGCGGTCGGTGTGGAACTGCGGCGGCATCCCCCGATTGTGACTTTCCGGGTCCTCCGGCGCCAATCCAGATGCCTGTTAGAGTGGATCTCGCCCTCCCCGCAGTTCCCGCCACCCTGGAATCGGCGGTCATGCCTGATATCTCCCGTTCTCCCGCTCGTCGCCGGCCGGCTCCGCTCCGGCTCGCGCTCACCGTGGTCGCCCCGCTGCTCGCGGGCGGCGCCTTGCTGCTCCTGCTGGGGGGCCCGCCAGGAGGCGGGGGAGGTTTCGACGGCCCTCCGGCGACCGCAGGGATGCCGGCGGCCTCTCCGGCCGCCGATCCCTTGGCGGCCGGCCCGGCGACGCCGTCCCGCTCCGGCTCGGAGAATCCGGGGGCGGAGACCGCCGGCCGCCCGGTCGCCGGCGCCCCGCCATCGGGCGCCGATCTCGCCGCCGGCCGGCTCGTCGCGGCGTTCGACGGACCGCCGCCGGCGCTCGACCCGCGCGCCGACGCCGAGCAGGTCCTGCTGCAGGACCTCAGCGGCGCCGCGCTCCGCCAGGCCTATCCGGCCGAAGCCGCGCCGCCGGCCGGCGCCTCCCGTCCTCCCCAGACCCCTCCCGCCCTATCTCCGCACCAATGATCCTCTCCCTGCTGCTCCTCGCCTGCGCGCCCGCCCCGCAACCCGCCAACACCTGGATCGTCGACGGCCAGGGCGGCGGCCACTTCACCACCATCCAGGCCGCCATCGACGCCTCCGCGCCGGGCGACTTCATCGTCGTCCACGGCGGGGTCTACCCGGAGGACCTGGTGGTCCACACCTCGGTGTCGATTCAGGGCGCCGCCGGCGAGCTGGTCACGATCCACCCGGCGACCTCCGACGTCGGCAGCGGCTTCGGCTCGCAGATCCTGACCACCACCCAGAGCTGCCGCGTCGAGGCCGACGACGTCTCCCTGGTCGGCCTGGTCTTCGACGGCGACAACCCCGGCCTCGGCAGCGGCATCGACGCCCGCAACGGCGTCATCACCAACTACACCAACGGCCCGT
The DNA here is from genome assembly GCA_014382465.1 of Planctomycetota bacterium. GTDB lineage: Bacteria > Planctomycetota > UBA1135 > UBA1135 > UBA1135 > J029. Next base: position 4,879 of record JACNJP010000165.1, on the reverse strand, counting down.
GGCAGCGGCTGACGGTCGAGAACTGCGTGGTGCGCAACATCTGGCACCGGGCGGTCTACGGCTCCCAGGGCGACGGCCACCTGTTCCGCGGCAACCGGGTCGAGAACGCCCGCATGGTGGGGCTGGAGTCGGCCGGCCTGATGCTCTACGGCGCCTCCGGGACGGTCACCGGCAACGTCGTGCGCGACTGCGGCATCGGCGTCTCGACCCACGCCGGCTCCAGCGGCGACGTCACCGTCAACGACGTCCGCGGCTGCCAGCTCGGGGTGCTGGCGAACGGCACCCGCGCCGCCAGCGCCGTGCGCGACAACTACTTCGGCCAGTGCGCCCAGGGGGTGCAGCTGATCGGGCTCGGCGCCGACGTCACGGTCGCCGGCAACCGCTTCGTCGAGTGCCAGTGGGGGGTGTCCTTCTTCGGCTCCAACGGCCGCGGCTGGATCGAGGACAACGACTTCGACGGCCGGCTGGTGCCGGGCAGCAGCGGGGTCTTCGCCACCACCGACCTCACGCCGTGGGGCCAGAACGACGTCCTCGGCCACGCCGTCCGCAACGAGTTCCACGGCCTCGACGCCGCCCTGGTGTTCGACGAGACCGCTGCCTCCCAGCCGTGGGTCCACGGCCTGCTGGTCGGCGGCGCGCCGGCCGACGCCAACCGCTTCCGCGGCAACTTCGGCCTCAACCTGCTGCTGCAGGGCTGCGACGACGACCTGTCGGCCCAGGCCAACTCCTGGGGCGCCGCCACTCTGGCCGGCATCGAGGCCACCGTCTGGCACCAGCTCGACGACCCGCTGCTCGGCCTGGTGGACTACTCCAACCCGGTCATCGACCGGGTGGTGGTCGACGACGACGGCGCCGGCGACTACCTGACCATCCAGGAGGGCATCGACAACGTCGACACCGGCGGCACGGTGGAGATCCTGCCGGGCAGCTACCCCGGCTCGCTGGTGATCCCGCGCGCCATGGTGCTGCAGGGCAGCGGCGTCGATCCCAACCCGGCCCTCGGCACCAACGTCTCCGGCGACAACCCGGCCGCCGGCGTCGGCAACGACGTCATCAGCGTGCTGGGCGCCGACGTCCAAATCCGCGACCTGCGGGTCGACGCCTGGTCGGCGGTCCACGGCGACCGCTACGGCGCCGGCATCGTCTTCGACCACACCAGCGGCGGCCTGGCCGCCGGGGTGAAGGTCGAGCGGGCGATCTACGGCATCTACTCCTACTACTCCAGCGCCACGCGGGTCGAGGACAGCGAGGTGGTGGACTGCGGCGTCGACCTCGGCCTGGGCGGCGGCATCTTCTTCCGCCAGTCCACCGGCAGCATCGGCGGCCCCGGCCTGGGCAACGTCGCCCGAGACTGCGGCGGGACCGGCATCCTGTCGCACAACGCCTCGGCCACGCTGATCGAGGAGAACCTCGCCAAGACCTGCGCCCTCGGCTTCCTCAGCAACGGCGCCGCCGGCTACACCTTGTTCCGAGGCAACGCCGCCAGCGGCTGCAGCCAGGGCTTCCAGGCGCTGGCCAACAACGCGCCGGTCGACTTCCTCGACAACACCGCCAAGGTCCGGCCGGGCGGCAGCGCCTTCACCCTCTACGGTCTCGGCGGCCAGCCCTACCAGTTCAGCGGCAACGCCGCCGACGGCGCCGGCACCGCCAAGTACGGGCTCTACGTCAACCCGAACACGACCTGGGGGTCGTCCGACATCCACGCCAGCTTCCGCGACAACACCTTCGTCGACGGCGACTACGGCGTCTACCTGGACGAGACCGGCGGCAGCGGCTACCAGCTCGACCTCGACTTCGACGGCGCCGGCGGCGGCCACAACCGGCTGGCCGGCCACGCCCTGGCCTCGGTCTACCTGGCCGGCTGCGACGACCCGCTGCCGATGCGGCACAACTACTGGGGCACAACCGACTCCTACGTGATCGAGAACCGGGTCCACCACCAGCTCGACGACCCGGCGCTCGGCCTGGTCGACTACGGCTTCCCGCGGCTGCCCGAGCCCGACCTGCGGGTCGATCCGGTTCACGGGTCGCAGGACTACAAGACCTTGATCGTGGTCACGGGGACCCCCGGGCTGCGCTTCGGCGTCGCCGCGTCCAAGCACGCCGGGACCTGGAACACCCCCTACGGCACCCTCGAGCTCGACCGCTACCGCTCCACGATCCTGATCGACACGATCATGCCGGCCAGCGGGGTCTACGCGGCGCGCCTTGCGGCGGCCGCCGGCGCCCCGGGAGTCTGGCGGGTCCAGGGGGTCACCACCGGCGGCTTCGGCGGCGTGACCGACCTCGAGATCGTCACCCTCCAGGAGCCTTGACCGGCCCTGGAGGGGCTCCGGAAGCTGTCCTATGATTCGGACCCCATGGTCCGCAACGTCGCCATCATCGGTTCCGGCCCGGCCGGTTACACCGCCGCCCTCTACCTGTCCCGCGCCGGCTTGAAGCCGCTGCTGTTCGAGGGCATGCAGCCCGGCGGCCAGCTCACGATCACCACCGAGGTCGAGAATTACCCCGGCTTCCCGGACGGGGTGATGGGGCCGGAGCTGATGGAGAAGTTCAAGGCCCAGGCGGCGCGCTTCGGCACCGAGTTCGTCGAATTCCGCAACGTCAAGGCCATCGACACCTCCAAGCGGCCGTTCCTGATCGAGGACGACTTCGGCGAGGAGGTCGAGGCCCACGCGATCGTCCTGGCCACCGGCGCCAAGGCCAAGCTGCTCGGCCTGGAGAAGGAGCAGCTGCTGATGGGCTTCGGCGTCTCGGCCTGCGCCACCTGCGACGGCGCCTTCTTCAAGGACAAGGAGGTGGCGATCGTCGGCGCCGGCGACACCGCCATGGAGGAGGCGCTGTTCCTGACCCGCTTCGCCACCAAGGTGACGATCGTGCACCGCCGCGACTACTTCCGCGCCTCCAAGGTCATGGAGGAGCGGGTCCGCAAGCACCCCAAGATCGAGCTCAAGCTGTGGCGCCAGGTGGTGGACATCCTCCACGCCGAGGACAAGAAGGTCACCGGCCTGGTGCTCGAGGACACCGAGAAGGGCGGCACCGAGGAGTTCGCCTGCCAGGGGCTGTTCGTCGCCATCGGCCACGCGCCCAACACCGACTTCCTCGGCGAGGAATTCGCCAAGGACGAGGTCGGCTACCTGCAGGTCGAAGGCGGCACCCGCACCAGCGTCGAGGGGGTCTTCGCCGCCGGCGACGTCAGCGACCCGGTCTACCGCCAGGCGATCACCGCCGCCGGCTCTGGCTGCGCCGCCGCCCTCGAAGCCCAGCGCTGGCTCGAGGAGCGGGGGATCGAGTAGGTGACGGCGCTGCCCCAGGCCGGACCGCGCCAGCTCCTCAAGGAGGCCCAGGCCTACCTCGGAGATCCGCCGGACCTCTCGGACCTGGCGGTCCTGCTCGGGGACGCGATCCCGGCGGTCGTCGAGGGCTTCTACGCCAAGCTCCGCGAGGAGCCGCGCGCCTGGTCCTTCATCGACGGCGAGGCGCGCTTCCAGCGCCTGCACCGCTCCCTCGGCGCCTGGCTGCACGGCTTCCTCCACAACCAGCCGGACACCACCCAGCGCGCCGAGCTGGCGATCCGCATGGCCGAGGCCCACCTGGTCATCGGCATGCCGCTCGAGCTGACCCTCCTGGGCCACCAGCTGCTGCAGCGGCTGGTCCTGGCCGAGCTCGGCAGCCGCTGGCCCAGCGGCGACCGCCCCGGCCTGATCGACGCCATCGAGCGGCTGCAGCGCGGCTTCTCGTGGGACAGCCTGCTGCTGGTGGCGACCTTCCACTCGGTGAGCCTGGCCCGCGAGCGGGCCAGCGGCGAGCGCCTGACCGAGCTCAACCAGCAACTCCAAGAGAGCCTGCGCGGCCAGGAGGCCCTGGTGCGCACCACCAGCCACGAGCTCCGGACGCCGCTGACCGGGCTGCTGGGACTGCTCAACCTGATGAAGCGCGGCGTCTACGAGGACGAGCAGGAGCGCAACCGCGCCGAGGAGGACGTCTACGGGGCCGCCCGCCACCTCCTGGCGCTGGTCGACGACCTGCTGCACCTGTCGCGGCTGGACCTCGGCAAGGCCGGCTTCCAGCCGCGCGAGCTGGAGCTCGGCCCGGCCACCGAGGAGGTCCTGCGGCGCTTCCGCCACCGCTACGAGGAGCTCGGCGTCAGCCTCGGCCTCGGCGGCGACGACGGCCTGGTGGCCTTCGCGGACCCGCAGCGCCACGCCCAGGTGCTCTCGAACCTGCTCCAGAACGCCCTCAACCACACCTTCCAGGGGGAGGTGGTGGTCTCGCTGAGCGCGATCCCCGGCGGCGGCCACATCCTCACCCAGGTCAGCGACTCCGGCACCGGCATCGAGCCCTCGCAGGTCGACCGCCTGTTCGACCCCTTCGCCCAGGGCGCCGAGGCCGGCGGCAACGGCCTCGGCCTGGGCCTCGCCATCTGCCGCCGCCTGGTGCTGCGCATGGGGGGGCGGATCCGCGTCAGCTCCCAGGGGATCGGCCACGGCTCGACCTTCGAGTTCACCTTGCCGGCCGCCGGCCGCCGCCAGGCCGTCCCGGAGCAATTCGGCGACCCCTCCAGCGCCTGGCGCGTCCTGCTGGTCGACGACGACGCCGTGTGGCGCAACGACCTGGCCGAGTGGCTGGCCCGGGAGCTGCCGGTGCACGTCACCGCCGTGGGGGACACCGACGACGCCCTCCAGCGGGCCGGCGCCGTCCCCTACAAGCTGCTGATCCTCGACGTCGCCTTCCCCACCGAGGAGGGCGCGCGCGGCTTCGACGGCATGGAGCTGCTCCAGACCCTGGCGCTGAGCCCCGCGACCATGCTCACGCCCAAGTGGCTGGTGTCCGGACACGGCCGCTACTTCCTCGGCGCGTAGCTGCGCCACTCCTGGCC
>JACNJP010000584.1 GCA_014382465.1 Planctomycetota bacterium | reverse complement strand
CCGCCCGCGGTCGGGGGGGCGCCGGGCTGCCCGGGCCCCGGCCGGCGCGCGGGGGCGCGGGGGCAGCCCGGGGGGGTGACGGACCCGCCGCCGGCAGGCGGCCCCCCGGGGACGGGCGGCCAGGGGAGGGGGGGCGGGAGGGCGATGCCGCCCATCCCCCCCCCCCCCCGCCCCGGGAGCAGGTAGGGGCCGGGCATGGCGGTGACGATGGCGGTGAACATCACCTTGAGCACCCGCCAGTCCTTGCCGTAGAAGATCCCGGCCAGGACCTTGCTGCTGCCGAAGCCGCCGCGCTCGAGCATGAAGCCGAAGCCGACGCCGATGAGGGCCGAGAGGAGCAGCGTCCACTCGACGCCGAAGTCGTGGAACAGGTTGAGGGGGAAGGTCATTGCCACTGCTTGCGGACGAACCAGGCGAAGGCGAAGCCTCCGGCGAAGACGGAGAACATGAAGGCCCAGCTTCCGAGCGCCAGGAGCGCGCCGCCGGAGAGCGCCTGGCCGCTGGTGCAGCCGCGGGCCAGGCGGGCGGCGAAGCCCCTCAGGACGCCGCCGAGCAGGGCGTAGACCAGCCGCCGTCGCCTGCTGGTGCTGGGCCCGCGCTCGACGGTGCCGAAGGCCCGGACCCGCCGGCCGCTGAGGGCGGCCAGGAAGCCGCCGGCGGCCATCCCGAGGATGACGAAGACCAGCGGCTCCTTGAGGAGGTGGAGCTCGGCGTTGGCCACGCCGCGGACGTGGTCCAGGCCCTGGACGTGCTCCGGGGCCAGCGCGTTGACCACCAGCAGGCCGAAGCGGCTGAAGCCGCCGGAGGCGCCCAGGCCGTCGCCGGTGACGAGGAAGCTGGCGAGCAGGACCAGGCCGAGGCCGAAGCCGGCGAGGTAAGGGGACCAGTAGGCCTTGGGTTCGGTTTCCATCTCAACCTCCCACCGCCGAGAGCTGGCCGGCGTCGACCAGGACGAAGCGGAGGACGACGCCGCCGAGGAGCACCAGCGCGGGCGCGACCAGCGTCTCGGACCAGCGGCGGCGGAGCGACATGATTTCCAGGAAGAAGGGCACGATCAGCCCGACGGTGAAGAACAGCAGCCAGAAGACCGCCGTGTAGCTACCGCCGAGGACCAGCGCCACGGCGTCGCGACCGGCGTCGCCGGCGTTGCTCATGCCGAGGAGCCACAGCACGACGATGACGGCCTCGACCAGGAGGAGGACCAGGTCGAGCCGGACCAGGAGGTGGCGCTCCTCGGGGGCACGCGAAAGCAGGGCCGCCAGGGCGATGCCGGCGGAGGCGCCGCTGACGAGGCACAGCGGCCCGAGCAGGGCGGAATTCCAGAATGGCCGCGCCGCGAAGGAGGACAGCAGCACGCCGGTGTAGATGCCCAGCACCATCCCGAGCGCCAGGTTCAGCTTGGCGAGCCCGCGGCGGCGGCGGCCGGCGAAGTCGGCCAGCCGCTGCAGGCGGCGCGCCTTGGGCAGGACCGAGCCGCGGTACCAGGACGTCCTCGTGAGGGCGGAGAAGCCGCTCAGGCCGCCGGTGAAGAACACCAGCAGCAGCACCCAGGAACCCCACGACATCGGCGAGCCGAGGCGGAACGCGGTGTAGAACTGGAGCACGTGCAGCTTGTACTCCAGGTCGAGGAACAGGGCGCCGAGGCCGAGGCCGAGCAGGGGCACCGCCAGCATCGGCACGATCCCGTAGCTCGCCGGCATGTCCTGCTCCTTGCGCAGCAGGACCACCAGGGAGTGGAGGATCAGCAGGCCCGCGACCAGCCCGCCGAGGAACAGGTAGACCGGCACCTCCCAGCCCCAGATCTGGAGCCCGGGGTCGACCAGGTGATTGGCCCGCGTAGTGGTGAATTCGACGACTTCGAGTTGTTGCATCGGAATCCCTCCTCACTCGAGCAGGAAGAACCGGGGCCGGGTGCCGGCGGCGGTCTTCTGTTGGCGGGTCTTCCGGCTGCGGAGCAGGCGGCTGAGGTCGGAGCCGGGGTCATCCAGCTCTCCCACGGTGATGGCCGAGGTCGGGCAGATCTCGACGCAAGCGGTGGTCCGGCCCTGCATCAACCGGTGCTGGCAGAGCGTGCATTTGTCGATGAAGCCGGTCGGGTGGACGAAGCGGGCGTCGTACGGACACGAGGCCATGCAGGCCTTGCAGCCGGTGCAGTCGGCCTCGCTCACCTGCACGGTGCCGGTCGCCAGGTCGTAGTGGCTGGCGCCGGTCGGGCAGTTGGTGACGCAAGGGGCTGCCTCGCAGTGCTGGCAGCAGTCCGACCAGACCCGCATCTTGAGCTCGGGGAAGCGGCCGCGCACCTCCTGGTTGACCCAGCGGCGGGAGTGGCCGTCCGGCACCTGGTTCTCGCTCTTGCAGGCGATGACGCAGGCGCTGCAGCCGACGCAGGCGACGGTGTCGACCGCCATGCCGAAGCTCCGCTCGGGGCGGGGCGCCACGTCAGGCCTCCACCTTCTCGAGGGTGACGAAGTTGACGTTCATGCCGGTCCCGCCCATCAACGGGTCGGTGGCGTAGCGGGTGATCAGGGCGGCGTCGTTGCCGCCGCGGCCGCGGGCGGCGCGCAGCCCCTTGGAGGTGTGGCCGAAGCCGTGGACCATGTAGACGCAATCGGTGCGGATCCGTTCGGTGGCCTTGACCAGGATCGGGCCGGTCTCGGCGTCGTCCTGGTTGCGGACCAGCACGCGGTCGCCGCTCTTCAGGCCGAGGTCGGCGGCGACGGCCCGGTTGACCCACACCTCGTTCTCAGGGAACTGCTCGAGCAGCACGCGGTTGTTGGTGGTGCGGCCGAAGGTGTGGACCGGTGCGCGGCCCGACAGCAGCCGGAACTGGCCCGGCCCGGGCATCTCCGGCCGCCGGTAGACCGGCACCGGGTCGAAGCCGGCGTCGGCGAGCTGCTGCGACCAAAGCTCGATCTTGCCCGAGGGCGTCCCGTAGGCGTAATCGGATCCCTCGGGCAGGTACATCGGACCGGCCTCGGTCTTGAGGACGCCGGTTCGGACCAGCTCGCGCTCCTGCTCGGCGCCGTAGCCGCTGGCGGCCAGGCGGTCGTGGTGCAGCTCGACCGGGTGCTCCCACGGGAACCAGGCCTCCAGGCCGAGGCGCTTGGCCAGCTCCTTGGCCATCCACCAGCCGGGCTTGGAGTCCCCCATGGGCTCCACCGCCGGCTGGCGCAGGGCGATGAAGGGCTCTCGGAACCACGGCGCCATCAGGTCGTCGTGGCGCTCGAGGTAGGTGCACTCGGGCAGCACCACGTCGGCCCAGCCGCAGATCTCGGCCGGCAGGATGTCGATGGCCACCAGGAAGTCGAGCTCCTGGATCGCCGCGATCGTCTTGCGCGGGTCCGGCAGCACGATCGGCAGGTTCGAGCCGTAGACCAGCCACGACTTGATCGGGTAGGGCTCGCCGCTGAGGGTGGCGTCGCGCAAGCCGCTCGCCAGGGTGCTGCCGGCGAACAGGTGCTCACCCTCCTTGCGGTCGGCCGCGGGCCGGTGCTCGGGCGGCGCAGGCAGACCGGCCTCGGCGGCCAGCGGCGCGTTCGAGCTCATGTAGAAGCCGCCCGGCTTGCCCCAGTTGCCGAGCAGGGCGTTGACCAGGGCGATCGCCCGGCTGCGCTGGGCGTCGTCGCCGTACCAGGTGACGTGCCGCCCGGGGTGGACCAGCGCGTGGGGCGCGGCCTGGGCCAGCTCGCGGGCGCTTGCCACCAGCAGCTCCGGCCGGATGCCGGTCTCCTGGTAGACCGCGGTCGGCGTGTAGCGCGCCACCTCGGCCGCGAGCTGGTCGAAGCCGACGGTCTGGCTGCGCACGAAGGCCTTGTCGTACCACTCCTCCTGGATCAGGAGGTTGACCCAGCCGAGCAGCAGGGCGAGGTCGGTCCCCGGCTTGATCGGCAGCCAGTGCCGGGCCTTGCCAGCGGCGACCGAGAAGCGCGGGTCGACGACGATCAGGCGCATGCCCTTCCCGAGCCCCTCGGCGAAGTCCTGCACCTGGGTGTTGTGCATGTTCTCGCCGAGGTGCGAGCCGATCAGCGCCAGGGCGCGGGCGTTCGGGATGTCGAGGTTCTCGGGCGAGCCGAGCCCCTCGCCGAAGGTCAGCTCGAAGCCGACCTCGCGCGGACCGCGGCACTGGGCGTAGGACGGCGCGGCGACGTTGGGGGATCCCAGCCCCTTCATCAGGGTCTTGAAGAAGCTGCCGCCGGCGCCGTGGTAGAGCATGGCGATGGCCTCGGGGCCGTGCTCGTCGGCCACCTTGCGCAGGCCCTCCGCGGTCCGGTCGAGCGCCTCCTCCCAGGTCGCCTCGCGGAACTGCTCGGAGCCGCGTTCCCCGACCCGGATCTGCGGCTTCACCAGCCGGTCCGGATCGTAGAGCGTGCCGAGGCCGCCGGTTCCCCGCGGGCACAGCTTGCCGCGGCTCAACGGGTGGTGCGGGTTGCCGGTGAGGGCGACCACGCGGCCGTCGCGGACATGGGCGTTCACGCCGCACTTCCAGAAGCAGATCTCGCAGACGGTCGGCACCACCTGGTCGGCCGCCTGCGGGACCGAACCCCGCGCCGCCGCGTCGAGCAAGCCCAAGGGCAGCGCGCTGCCCAGCGTCGCGCCCACGCCGCAGGCGCCGCCGGCCTGGAGGAAGGTCCTACGCGTCCATTCGCGGGAACTCATCTCGATCTCCTCTCGTCCTCGGATCCGGCGGCTCAGCCCAGGGAATCGGCGCGGAAGCGGGCTTCCTTGCCCAGAGCGGAACGGACCATCTCGCAGGCCTGCCCGACCTCCGGGCAAGCCAGCTCGACGTGCAGGAAGCGCCCGTCGCGGCGGGTCCGGATCAGGCCGACGTTGGCCATCTTCGCCAGGTGCTGGGAGAGCCCGGCCTTGGTCACTCCGACCCGGTGGAGGATCTCCGCGGAGGGTAATTCCCCGCCGGAGTCGTGCAGGTGGTGCAGGATGAGCAGGCGGATCGGGTGACCCATGGCCCGGCAATACTCGGCCTGGAGTTCGAAGGCGGAGGCGTCGGGGATCGAATGCGGCTGGAGCTGGTTCATGGCCGGACATTTAAGTGTTTCAGCAACCCTTAAACCCGCGAGCTCGGATCACAAGTCCTTTTTTGGAAAGAGATTGGGGAGGAAGTAGGGAACCCAGGGGCTCCCCGGAGGTGCATTTCATTTCCCCTGTGGCCTCCCGATCGGCTCCTCGGCAAGCTAAGCTGCGCCGTCGTCAAAGCCCCAACCGTCAAGGCACCGATCCCGATGAAATCACGACTCTGGCTCTTGCTCGCTCCCCTGGCCGCCCTCGGCTGCCAGACCGCCAACGGCCCCACCTTCCAGGAGGGAACCGCTCGGAGTTCCTTCGAAGGGAGTTGGAGCACCGTCAACAACCAGAGGCCGGCTCCGCAGAAGGACCTCGAGGTCGTCACCTTGGACACGGCCTTCTCCGCCGGCGCCTTCGTCACTCCCGAGATCGAAGCCGGCCTGCGGGTCGGCTTCTTCGACCAGGACGCGGACACCGCCCGGCTGCGGGCCTGGGACGCCGCGCTCTACGGCCGCTACTACCTCCAGTCCCACGGCACCCTGCGTCCCTGGGGCGAAGGCCGGCTCGGCTACTCCGGCGGCCGCAGCCAGGGCGTCAGCGACCGCACGATCTTCTGGGGCGTCGGCGCCGGCCTGACCCAGTTCCTGACCGAGTCCACCGCGCTCGAGCTGTCGCTGGCCTACGAGGCCCGGACCTTCGACTTCGGCGGCGGCGACACCGACGTCAGCAGCACGGCGCTGTCCCTGGCCTACGCCGTCTTCTGGTAGGCCGCGCCCGTTCCCGCCACCCGAGGCCGGCGCCCGCAGGCGCCGGCCTCGCCTCATCCCTGGGCGGGCCTGGTGTCAGTACCCGCCTTGGCCGACGACGCAGCGCAGCATCGTCGGCTGGCTGCCCTCGGGGCTGTAGAAGGTGAAGGTCCGGCGCTCGGCCGGGCGCAGGTCGAAGCTGCGGCTGCGCGGGTCGACCTCCATCGAATCCTCGATCAGGAAGCCGTCCATGTCGAACCACTCGAGGGTGATGTGGACCCGCGACATGTTCTCGTTGTCGTTGACGAGGAAGAACTGAGTGGTGGCGCGGCCGTCCCGCAGGCGCACCTTCAGGTCCTGGACCTCGACGTTGTCGACCGAGGACTCGACCTTCAAGGCCACCGGGCCGCCCTCGGTGGAGATCACAGCGGGTCCGGAGGAGCAGGCTCCGAGGAGCAGGGGCGCGGCCAGCAGGTGGAGGAGTTGGAGCGTTCGCATCTCCACCCTTTAGCGGCATTTTTCCTCGGCATCTTGAGGAATCCGGATCTCTCCGGCCGGGGAGTGAAGACGCAGCCCTCCCTAGAACACCACCCGGAAGCCGACGAGGATGCTGTCGGTGCTCATGGTGTTGGTCACCGAGGTGCCGGGGATCGGGCCGATCGCCGGGTGGCCCATGGGCCCCTCGACGCTGTTCTCGAAGCCGTGGCGGTAGGCCAGGTCGATGAACCAGTCCTCGCCGACGCAGTACGAGCCGCCGAGGCTCGCGTGGTGCTGGATGATCGCCGGCGCTGGGACGTTGAAGCCCGAATTGGCGTCCGAGATCGGGTTCTGGTTGAAGGCGTAGCCGCCGCGGAGGCTCAGGCAGTCGTCGACCTGGTACTGGGCGCCGAAGGCCATGACCAGGATGCTGTCCCAGCCGAAGCCGTTGACCGAGCCGTCGGGGTTGAAGCGTGCCTCACCGAAGCCGTCGGTGTTCTGGTAGTCGATGTAGCGCAGGTCGAGCGCGAACAGCCACTTGTCCAGGCCGGTGTAGGCGGTGCCCAGGGACAGGATGGCCGGGAAGTCCATGTCCAGCGTCAGCTGCCGGTAGTTGCCGACCTCGTCGGTGGAGTTGAACTCGAAGTCACCGAAGTTTTGCTCGCTCTTGTAGGAGGCGCCGAAGTTCCAGCCCGCCTCGCCCTGGTAGAGGACGCCGACCTGGCCGCCGTAACCCCAGGAGGTGGCGCCGTTGAGGCCGTCGGGGTAGGTCGGGAAGCCGTCGCCGTCGGCGTCGTCGGGCGCGGCGAAGCAGCCCGGGTTGATCCGCAGGGCGGCCCGGTTGAGCGTCGGCGCGAAGCCCACCGACCAGTTCTTGTCCATCTGGTAGGCCAGACTCGGGGCGATCTGCATGAGCTGGAATTCGCTGCTGATCGAACCGAAGCCGTTGGGCGGCGGCAGCAGGATCGGGTTCTTGTTGCTGGCCTTGTACTCGACGCCGAAGCCGCTCAGGCCGAAGGCGCCGAAGCCGAAGGTCCAGTCGCTGTCGGCGATCTTGTAGGCGAAGCCGAAGCTCGGAATCGGCGAGGCGCCGAGGTCGCTCTCCGAACTGCCGGACATGGCCACAGGAGCCGAGACCTTGGACTCCAAGGCGACGTCGGGGACCAGGAGCTCCATGCCGAACTGGATCTGTGAGCGCTCCAGGCCGGAAAGGGCCGCCGGGTTCCACTGGATCGCGCCCGACGCGTCGAGCGGCGCGGCCGTGCTGGCCCCGGCCATCGACTGGTTCACCGGCCCGACGCCGTTCAGCACGTGGCCGGTCTGAGCCGATCCCGGCGCGGACAAGGCCGCGGCCGCGAAACCCAGGAGAAGGAGCTGCGAGAGTCGTTCGGGAGTTGCCATGATCCTGTGGGAACCGGGACCCGACTTGGGCCCGGGCGCCGAGCGATAACCCCTTCCATTCCGATCACAAGTTGCTGAAATTCAAAAGGAACGAAATGAGGACAATCAGTTCCAATCGCCCGCCCCGAACGGGCACTCGAGCGCCAAAGTTCGAGCATAGAGAAACCCTATACTCTTTCTGATGCTGGACTTCCGTCAGTTCGTCCGGGCCGGTCCCGCCTCCTCGCGGGACCCGGTCGCGCCCCTCGCGACCGCCGTGCTGACCCACGGCCTTTCTCCCCCCCCCGCTCCCTAGGACGCACCTCCCGCTGGCTCTGGCG
>JACNJP010000321.1 GCA_014382465.1 Planctomycetota bacterium | reverse complement strand
AGTCCGGGCACGCTCAGCTCCGCGCAGGCCCCCTCCGTGCCCCCCCCGGGCTCCATCACCCTGCTGCACCTGCGGGACCCGGGCCAGATCGGCCCGGCGCGGCGGGTGCTGATCAACGGCGCCGGCGGCGGCGTCGGCGCCCTCGCGGTGCAGCTCGCCAAGGCCCGCGGCGCCCACGTGACGGCGGTGGACTGCGCCGGCAAGCGGGGCATGCTCCTCTCGCTCGGGGCCGACGAGGTGATCGACTTCGAGCGCGAGGACTTCACCCGCCGCGGCGTCCGCTACGACCTGATCTTCGACGTCCCCGGGGACCGCCCCTTCTCGGCCTTCAAGCGGGCGCTCGAACCCGCCGGTCGCTACGTGCCGATCGGCCACGACCACTTCGGCGCCGCCGGCCGGCGGCTGTTCGGCCTCCTGCCGCACTTCTTCAAGCTGATGTTCCAGGCCCGATTCGACCCGCGGCTGCGCGGCCCCGGCGGGCCGCGGCCCACTCGCAGCGACACCCTGGCGACCCTCCAGGAGCTGCTCGAGGCCGGCGAGATCACGCCGGTCATCGACAGCACCTACCCGCTGAGCGAGGTCCGCGAGGCCTTCCGGCACCTGATCGAGGGCCCGACCCTGGGGAAGGTGATCCTCATCCCGTGAGCGGCCGCCGGACCGCCGCGAGGGCCGGTCGGGGTAATCTGGCGCCCTCGATGAAGGACCGCGACCTCATCCGCTCCGCCGCCGCCGGCGCGGCGCTCCGACGGCTGGCGGCGGCCGGCCAGGACGGACCATGTCGAGCCGGCTGACTGCGGACCGCCCGGCCGGACTCCTGGACTTCCTCACCGCGGAGCTCCAGGGCTGGTCGCGCGCCACGATCAAGCAGCGGCTGCGAGCGGGTTGCGTGGTGGTCAACGGCGAGCCGGTCTCCCGGCCCGACCACCTGCTGGCGGCCGGCGACCAGGTCGAAGTCCTGGCGGTCGCCAAGGAGGGGCGTCGCGGCGGCGCCCCGCGACTGGAACTGCTGCACGCAGACGGCGACCTCGTCGTCATCCACAAGCCGGCGGGGCTGCTGTCGGTGGCCACCGAGCGGGAGCAGCAGCGCCACGCCCTGGCGATGCTCCGCGAGCAGCTCTCGACCCCGCGGCGCCCGGTCCAGCTCTGGCCGGTGCACCGGCTCGACCGCGAGACCTCGGGCGTGCTGCTGTTCGCCACCTCGCGCACCACCCGCGAGGCGGTCACGGCGCGCTGGTCCGAGGCCGAGAAGGTCTACCTGGCGGTGGTGGAGGGGTCGCCCAGCCCCAGCGCCGGCACCATCGACCAGCCGCTGCGGATGGACGCCAAGGGCTTCCGGGCCCTCGCCGGTCCGCACGCCGACGCCAAGCGGGCGGTCACGCACTTCAGCACCCAGCGGACCGCCAAGGGCCGGGCGCTGCTCGAGCTGCGCATCGAGACCGGGCGGCAGCACCAGATCCGCGCCCACCTGGCCTGGCTGGGGCACCCGGTGGTCGGCGATGCCCGCTACGGCGCTGCCGGCCGCCGCCTGGGACTGCACGCGCTGCGCCTGACCATCCCCGACCCGCGCACCGGCGAAGCGCTCCGCTTCGAAGCGCCGGCGCCCTGCGAGTTCTACTCCCTGCTGGGCTGAACCGCGATCGGCCGGCGGCCCGCCACCCGCCGGCGTGCTACAATCCCGGGATCACCCTGGCGCACTCGGTCTGCGTCAGGTGCCTCCGACCCGCGCTGAGCGGCTGACGGACCCCAAAGAGATCCCGCCCGGACCGAAACATGGCGGCCAAGATTCCTTGGCCCGGGGGCAGGTCGATCCACCACAGTTCATGACCAACGAGTTTTCAGAGCTCGGCCTCTCGGCCGAATTGTTGCGGGCAATTTCCGCGCAGGGCTACACCCAGCCCACCCCGATCCAGACCCAGGCGATCCCGCCGGTCCTCGCCGGCCGCGACGTCCTCGCCGGCGCCCAGACCGGCACCGGCAAGACCGCCGCCTTCGTGCTGCCCCTGCTGCAGCGGCTGCAGGAGTCCGGCGTCCGGCCCAAGCGCGCCTTCATCCGGGCGCTGGTGCTGGTGCCCACCCGCGAGCTCGCGGCGCAGGTCCAGGCCAGCGTTTCGACTTACGGCCGCTACCTGCCGTTCCGCTCGATGACGATCTTCGGCGGCGTCAAGATCAACCCGCAGATCAGCCAGCTCCGCTACGGAGTGGACATCGTCGTCGCCACTCCCGGCCGCCTGCTCGACCACCTGCAGCAGGGCACCATCCACCTCGACCAGGTCGACACCCTGGTGCTCGACGAGGCCGACCGCATGCTCGACATGGGCTTCATCCGCGACATCCGCAAGGTGCTGCGGGCCCTGCCCGCCAAGCGCCAGAACCTGCTGTTCTCGGCCACCTGCTCCGACGAGATCCGGGCGCTGGCGAGCGACCTGCTGAGCTCGCCGGTGGAGATCCAGGTCGCGCGCCGCAACGAGGCCGCTGAGATGGTGACCCAGGTGGTCCACCCGGTCGACAGCTCGCGCAAGCGCGCCTTGCTGGCGCACCTGATCGGCAGCAACGACTGGCGCCAGGTGCTGGTCTTCACCCGCACCAAGCACGGCGCCAACCGGCTCGCCAAGCAATTGAACCTCGACGGCCTGCAGTCGACCGCCATCCACGGCAACAAGTCGCAGGCGGCGCGGACGCGGGCCCTGTCCGAGTTCAAGCTGGGCCGGCTGCGGGTGCTGGTCGCCACCGACATCGCCGCCCGCGGCCTCGACATCGACCAGCTGCCGCACGTGGTCAACTACGAGCTACCGCACGTGCCGGAGGACTACATCCACCGCATCGGCCGCACCGGCCGCGCCGGCTTGGGCGGCAGCGCCGTGTCCCTGGTCTGCGGCGAGGAGAACAAGCTGCTGCGGGACATCGAGTCCCTCCTGCAGCGGAAGGTCGACCGGGTGGTCGTCCCGGCGTTCCAGCCGGCGCCGGACTTCCGTCCCGCCGCCGCCGCCAGCGGCGGCAGCGGCGGCCGGCCGGCGGCGCGCGGCGGGCGGCCGACCGGCCGCTCCGGCGGCGGCCGCAAGGCCAAGGCCGGTCCCGCTCCCAAGAGCGGCAAGATCAACTGGCGCAGCCGTCGCGCCATGGGCTGAGGTCGGGCGGCACGGCGTCGGAGCCGGCGCCCCGACCGCCTCCGCGGCCCAGGGCTACCATGGGCCTCGTGCCCCGGCTCCGCAGCTCGATCCACCGCCGGCTGAGCCTCGGCCTGCAGGCCGTGCTGCTGGCCGGGGTGGTCGCGGCGGTGTGGAACGGCCAGTGGGCGCCGGCGGCCTTCACCTTCCTCATCGTCCTGCTGACGATGGCGCCGCTGCTGCTCAAGGGCCGGCTGCGGGTCTTCATCCCGCCGGAGGTCGAGCTGGCGGCGATCGCCTTCGTCTTCGCGGCGCTGTTCCTCGGCGAGGTGCGCTCTTACTACACGCGCTTCTGGTGGTGGGACATCGCGCTCCACACCTCCTCCGGCTTCCTGCTCGGCATCTTCGGCTTCCTGCTGGTTCACATCCTCAACGAGAAGGAGGAGATCGAGCTGCACATGAAGCCGCTGTTCGTGGCGGTCTTCGCCTTCTTCTTCTCGGTCGGTGCCGGCGCCCTGTGGGAGATCTTCGAGTTCGGCATGGACGAGCTGTTCGGCATGGAGATGCAGAAGCCGATGCGCCGCGACCCGTCGGGCCTGACCGACACCATGTGGGACCTGATCGTCGACACCGCAGGCGCCCTGGTGATTTCGGTGATGGGCTACTTCTACCTGCGGGTGGCGGGGAACAAGTCCTTCCTCGAGCGCTGGATCGACGCCTTCATCCAGGGCAACCCGCGCTTCTTCGGCAAGGGCAGGCCCTGACGCCGGCCGCTCGCGGCGTTACCGTGGCCCCGTTTTGGAACCCACCCTGCTCCTGGCGGGCGTCGGCCTCGCCGCGCTGCTGTCGCAATGGCTCGCCTGGCGGCTGAAGGCGCCGTCGATCCTGTTCCTGCTGGTGTGCGGCATCCTCGCCGGCCCGGTCCTGGGCCTGCTCGACCCGGACCACCTGCTCGGCGAGCTGCTGTTCCCGGTTGTGTCGCTGTCGGTGGCGGTGATCCTATTCGAGGGCAGCCTGACGCTGCGCTTCAACCAGATCCGCGGCACCGGCAGCGTCCTGTGGCGGATGCTGAGCCTGGGCCTGCTGGTCACCTGGGCGGTGGTGGCGGTGGCCGCGCGCGGCTTCGCCGGCCTCTCCTGGGAGCTGGCGATCCTGTTCGGCGCCATCATGGTGGTGACCGGGCCGACCGTCATCGGCCCGATGCTGCGGGCGGTGCGGCCGAACGAGAAGGTCTCGAACCTGCTGCGCTGGGAGGGCGTCGTGATCGACCCGCTCGGCGCGGTGCTGGCCCTGATCGTGTTCGACGTGCTGCTGGCGCAGCGCGCCGCCGCGCCGCTGGGCGGCTCGATCTTCGCGGTGCTCGGCATGCTGGTGGCCGGCGCCGCCGCCGGCTGCGCCGCCGGCCAGGCGCTCGGCGTGGCGCTGCGCCGCCACTGGATCCCCGAGTACCTGCACAACGTCGCCACCCTGCTGCTGGTGCTGGCGGTCTTCGCCCTGTCCGACGCGGTCCAGAGCGAGTCCGGCCTGGTCGCGGTGACCGCCATGGGCATCTGGCTCGGCAACATGAAGGACGTGCGCACCGACGAGATCCTGGACTTCAAGGCCAGCCTCACGGTGCTGCTGATCTCGTTCCTCTTCATCCTGCTGGCGGCGCGCCTCGACGCCGCGGCGCTGGCCGCGATCGGCCTGCCGGCGCTGCTCGGGCTGTTCCTGGTGGTGCAGTTCGCCGCCCGCCCTCTGAAGATCCTGCTCTCGACCTGGCCCGGCGAGCTGAGCTGGCGCGAGCGCGGCCTCCTGGCCTGGATCGCCCCGCGCGGCATCGTCGCCGCCGCGATCTCCTCGCTGTTCGCGCTGCGGCTGGAGGCGGCCGGCTTCGACGGCGCCGAGCGCATCGTGCCGCTGGCCTTCACCGTGATCATCGGCACCGTGGTGTGGCAGGGCCTGACCGCCCCGGCGCTGGCCCGCCGGCTCGGGGTGGCCGAGCCCGAGCCGACCGGCGTGCTGTTCGTCGGCGGCAACCCGGTGTCGCAGGCGGTGGCGCGGGCGCTCCACGAGGCCGGCTTCCCGGTGACGGTCGCCGACGGCTCGTGGGACAACGTCCGCGCCGCCCGCATGGCCGGGCTCAGGACCTACTACGGCAACCCGGTCTCGGCCCACGCCGACCGCCTGCTCGACCTGACCGGCATCGGCCACATGCTGGCCATGACCCACCGCGACGAGCAGAATTCGCTGGCCTGCTGGAAGTTCCAGCCCGAGTTCGGGCGCCGGGCGGTCTACTCGCTGCGGGTGACGCGGGAGAAGGCGGGCGACGACAAGCGCGCGATCTCGGCCGACCGCCGCGGCCGCGAGCTGTTCGGCGAGGCGGTCAGCTTCACGATCCTCTCCACCATGCTGGAGCAGGGAGCGGCGTTCAAGCGCACCAAGCTGACCGGCAGCTACTCCTTCGAGGACCTGCGGCAGCAGCAGCCCGGGGCGGTCACGCTGCTGGCCTGGAGCGAGCGGCGCCAGCTCCGCTTCCGGACCGACGACGAGCCCTTCCAGCCCGGCGCCGGCTGGACCGTCCTCAGTCTGGCGCCGGCGGAGCCGAAGGCGGACTAGGCCAGCAAGGCCGCGCAGGCGCTGCCCGCGAGGTTGGCGTGCTCGACCTCGTCGATGTCCAGGGCCCGCGGCGGGTCGAGCAGGCGCCGCGCCGTAGCCGTGGCGCGTTCGCGGAAACCAGGCGTCTTCCAGAACAGGCTGCCCTCGGCGGTGACCGCGACCGGCCGGTTCGGCGGCAGCCGGAGGCAGACGCCCGCGATGGCGGCGCCGACCAGGTCGGCGGAGCGTTCCAGCAGCAGGCCGGCGGCATCGGCCTCGGGGCCGCGTCCCCTCCGCAGCTCGGCGAGCGGGCCGGAGCCGCGGGCGGGATCGATCGCGCCGCTGTCCGGGAAGATCTGCCGGAAGAGGTGGGGCAGGTAGTAGCCCGACACCGCCTTCTCGAAGCGCTGGCGGCCCGGGTGGTCGCTGGCGGCGTCCAAGGCGGCGTCCCAGCGGCTCAGGCCGGGCGGGTCGAAGTTGCCGGACTCGAGGTTGAGGGCCATCCGCGGCAGGCCGGGCCGGGTCAGGAAGGCGGCCATGTTGGTGCCGGTGCCGACGATCAGGCCGATCGTCTCGGTGCCGGGGCCGTGGCGCCGCGCGCCGGCCAGCAGGGCAGCGACGGTGTCGTTGAGCACCCGCACCGGGCCCGGACGCAGGCCGAGCGCGGCGACCGCCGCCCGCAGCCCCGAGCCGACGCGGGCGCCCTCGACCCCGGCGATCCGGATGCCCTTGGTCCACTTCAGGAGCACCGCGTCGCCGTCCGGCGCGCAGGCGCTCGGGTACGAGAAGCAGTAGCCGAGCGGCAGCCCGGGCGGCGGCGCGAGCTGCGCCACCAGCTCCGCCTGCAGCCGGAAGAAGCCGGCGGCGTCGACCGCCCGCGCCGGGTCGCGCGGCACCTCGCCGCCGACCGGCCCGGCCAGGACCCGCGCCGGGGCCCCGGGCGCCAGCGCGACGAGGGCCGCGCGCATGTTGGTGCCGCCGGTGTCGACGACGATCGCCTCGCCGGCGAGGCTCGGCGGCGGCGGCGGCAGCCACGCCGGCAGCGCCTGGATCTCGCCGCCGTCCGTGACCAGCCCCTCGGCCAGCCGCGCCGCCAGGGCGTCGCGGACCGCGATCAGGGCGTCGTCGTCGAGGCGGAGGATCGAGAGGTCGGGACCCACGAGGCTCCCTAGCGGCCGCCGAGGCGCCGCGCCCGGTCGACGACGTCGGCCCGCAGGCGGTCGAGGAATCCGAGGGTGTAGTCGATCACCGACAGCCGCGGGTCGCGGACCAGCGGGCCGAGGTCGATGGCCCAGCTCAGGGCCTCGCCCTGGTCGACGGCGTGGGCGTCGAGCATCGAGGCGTTGGCGCGCCAGCGGCCGCGGATCGCCAGGTCGTAGCGCTTGCCGCCGCAGAGCTGCGAGTCGAAGATCCCCGCCAGCGCCGCGGCGAGGTGCTCGCGGGCGCCCACCGGCAGGACCGTCTTGTCCAGGTCGAGCAGCCAGTCGAGGTCTCGCCAGACCTCGCAGCCGTAGACCTGGGTGGGCCGGTCGGCCTTGGGCAGCCGGCGCAGGGCCTCGATGGCGCGCAGGCAGCAGGCGACGTGGGTGTCGTGCTTGTCGGCCGGGTTGTGGAGGTAGACGGTCTGGGGCCGCGCCACCTCGAGGATGCGCACCAGGTCCTCGACCACCGCGCCGTCGGCCGGATCCTGGATCGCGGCGCTGGGGTAGCCGAGCTGGAGCTGGCAGGCGTACTCGCCGACCATGGCGGCCTTGCGCTGCTCGCGGCGGCGGACCTCGATCATCTGCTCGTCGCTGAAGCCGCCGTAGAGCCCGGCGCGGGCGCTGCCGCCGCCGTGGGTCACGACCACGCCGCTGAACCAGCGGTCGGCGCGGCCGAAGCACTCGGCGATGCCGTGGTAGGCCATGAACTCCTGGTCGTCCGGGTGGGCGCCGACGCACAGGTGGGTGGTCCGGGCGAGCGCGTCCGGCATGGCGGCGCCGTCCGGGACGTAGAAGTCGGCGAGGTCGGCGTGGGGGTGGTGGAACTCCGTGGTCAGGCTCCTCCGCGGACACAATCTAGCGGATGGCGGGCAGGCTGGCGGCGGCGATCGCCTGGCCGTGGCGCTTGTCCTGCTCGCTGGGAGTCCGCAGCGCGATCCGCTCGGCCAGCTCGGGGCATTGCCGCCGCAGCAGCTCCTCGGCCCGGCGGAGGACGACCTCGCCGCCCTCGCCCGAGCTCACCCGGCCCAGCACCAGCAGGTGGCGGATCTCGTAGAACTCGGCCCAGTGCGCGATCGAGTA
>JACNJP010000455.1 GCA_014382465.1 Planctomycetota bacterium | reverse complement strand
TGTAGTTGTAGGCCGCGCTGCCGGCGTTGGCCGGGTCGTGGGCGCTGCCCATGTTGTGGCCGAGCTCGTGGCCGAAGCTGTAGTAGCCGGTGGCGCAGGAGTAGTTGGTCACGCTGAAGGCGTTCGACTCGAAGCCGTGGCTGACGTTGGTCATCAGGTAGGCGATGCCGCAGTACTGGTTGTTCTTGCAGATCAGCGACACGCAGTCGGCGCTGTAGGTGTCGCGCAGCGAGTGGACGTTGTCCATCTTGCCGTCGTTCTTGCCGCGCAGGTCGGTGAGGATCTGCGAGAAGCTGCCCGGCTCGGTGTAGCCGATCATCTCCTCGATGTGGACCAGCACCAGCTGCTGGGTCACGGTGCTCAGCGAGTAGGCGCTGTTGGTCTCGGTGATGGCCAGGTTGATCTTGCTGGTCATGCCCGAGGTGCCGCCGGAGACGTTCTTGGCCTCGGTGGTGTAGGGCACCATGACGTCGATGTCCGGGCTCCCGGCCCGGCCGCCGACGCCGCCTCCGAGAGCTTCCGCCGGGGAGTGGATCGCGTGGCTGGCGTCGACGCCGCAGCCCTTGAACAGCGACTCGTTGACCAGGTGCACCCAGTGCAGGCCGTTGCCGGCCGGGGCGACGCGGTAGAGCCGGTCGGACCAGCGGACCGAGGCGTGGCTGAACTCGTCGACCAGGGAGAAGATCACCTCGGACTCCGGATCGCCGCTGATGCGCCCGTGCCAGATGAGGCCGCCGCCGTAGGCGGATTCGAGGCGGTCGAACTCGGCGGTCAGGGACAGGTCGTCGAACAGGTTCAGCTCGATCACGCCGGTGTTTCCGGTGCGGGCGTAGGTGTCCCGCAGCAGGTCGAGGTCGATCTCGACCAGCCGGGTGCGGATCGAGACCTCGTCCACTCCGACGCCGGGCTCCGGCGCGAGCCAGGTGTCGCTGAACAGGGCCGGATGGGAGCCGCTCTGGGCCGCGAGGGGGGCGGCGAGCAGGACGGGAGCGAGCAGGGAGAGTCGGATGCGCATGGATTCTGGGCTTCTCAGGGGGGCGCGGACGCGAGGAGATGGAGCGGCGCCCTAAGGACGACGCAGGCTGGGGAGCAGGGTTCCGCGAATCCTGCCTCCGGAGCCCCCGGAAATCCTACCCGATGACGGGCGCCCGCGCCGGCGAACTCACTGTTTGCGTTTCTTGAATTCCTTGAGGATCCAGGGCTCCCAGCGGGCGTCGAACTGGTCCCAGTCCATCTCGTAGGCCTTGCGGAAGGCCTTCTCCTGGTGGGCCAGGACCTGCTCGTCGGTGGGCAGGAGGCCCGGCTGGACCTCGGGGATCTTGCCGCTCAGCTCGTCGAGGAAGACCGCGAAGCGCGCCGGATCCTCCTGGGTGAGCAGGTACTCGATCCGCGACCACATCATCATGTGCTCGACGAAGCGGAGCTGGGAGAAGTCGGTCTTCTGGCACAGCTCCGAGGCCGGCGGGAACACGCCCTGCCTCACCCGGGCGTAGATCTTCGGCACCCAGTTCCACTCGCTGCGCAGGCCGGACGACTGCTCGTAGATCCCCGACCAGTTGTTGTTCTCGATGAACACGCCGCGGGCGTACCAGTGGGCGAAGCCCTCCGCCACCCAGCACGGCAGCGCGTACCAGTAGAACTGGTAGGCGTGGATCATGTTGTGGGCGGTGTTGAAGGCCAGGTGGCAGTGGAGCCGGGTGTCGTCCCCGTAGAAGCCCTCGTGGGCCTCGGTGGCCACCCCGAGGAACATGCTGGCGCTCTCCATCCGCTTGAAGAACATGTGGCGCGTGGTGGTGTCCCGCTGCTGCCCGGTGAAGCGCAAGGTGTAGCGCCCCAGGTCGCTCTGCTTCTGGAGCAGCAGGACGGTGAACTTCCCGGGCATGCCGAAGTACGGGCCCTCGCCCCGGTACTCGAAGTTCATCAGCTTGCCCGGCGCGTCGGGGAAGTCGCTGTCGGTGACCCCGAAGATCTCGCTGATCTCGGCGTACTGCTTCTCCAGCCGGTGGGCGAACAGGTGCAGGCGCAGCCAGGGATCGATCTCCTTGGCCTTGAGGTCGATCTCGGGCAGCAGCTCCTTCAGCTCGGCGAGCTCGGCGCGCAGCTTGGCCCGCTGCTTCTTGTCGGCCACCGGCATCTTGTAGCTGCCCAGCGCCGAGCCGATCTTGAAGTGGGCGGTCTCCATCCAGCGGATCGTGACCTCTCCCAGCACCTCCTCGATCTTGCTCGTGCCGTGGTTGTCGGCCCACGCGAAGGGACCGTAGGAGACGATCCCGAGCCTGGCCTTGAGCTCCTTGTCGTCGCCGACATAGGGGTCGGGGTCGACCTCGACCGCCTCGCGCTCCCGCTCGGTGGGAGGCCCGTGCTGGGCACACAGAGGCGCGGCAGCCAGCGCGAGGAGGAGCGCGCCGGCTGCCGCGTAGCGGGCCGATCGGCCGGGGATCACCTCTGGGTGACGGCCTGGCCCTGATCGGCCTTCTTCTTCAAGCCGAGGTCCCGGAGCTCGGCCTCGCGCTCCATGGCCTTGGCCTTCTTCTTGGCCAGCTCGGCGAGCTGCTTGCGGATCTTCTTGGCCTGCCGGGAGTCCGGGCCGTGCTTCTCGACGGCGGCGTCGAGCTGCTCCTGGCGCCAATCCTCCATCGAGTCGATGGTGTCGTAGTCGGCGAGCAGCTTCATGTACTCCTGGACGGTCTTCTTGGCGTCCTTGGTGTACTCCTGCTCCAGGATGGTGGACATGGCCGACCACAGCTCGGTCCGCGACTGGTCGCCGCGCAGCGGGATGATGTTCGAGCCGTCGGTCGAGCAGACGAAGAGGTGCGGCGGGGTCTTGTCCTCGAACAGCGAGGTGAAGGGGTGGTCCGCCTCCAGCACGTCGTTGGGCAGCTTGACGCAGTGGAACCACTGGGCCAGCAGCAGGGTCTTCTCGTTGTCCTGGCTGGCGTTGAGCAGCGCCCAGTCGGTGCCGTTGCACCACTGGCACTCGCGCAGCACCAGCAGCGGACGCGGGTCCTCGCCGGCGATCCAGTCGAAGGACTCCTCGCGCGGGAGCGCCTTGCGGGCGTAGACGGCGACCGTCTCGCTGTCCGACTCCTCGATCGCGAGCTCCTCCTGGGCGACGTACACCGGGTAGTCCCAGTGCATCTTCAGCCGGGTCTTGCTGGTGCGCTGGCGCACCACCTTGATGGGCACGCCGCCGCCGGTCATGCCGAGGCCGCCCGCGCCGGTGCCCGGAGTTGCCGGGGTGGCTCCGGGAGGAGTCGCGCCGCCCGTGCCCGGGGTGGCCGGAGCAGGTCCGCCGACGCCGGGGCCGACACCCGAGGAGTCACCAGGTCCGCCGTAGGAGGCACCGCCCCCACAACCAGCAGGGCCTCACTGCGGAGCGGCGCTCGCCGGTGCGTTGGCGAAGGCGAAGAAGGCGCCGCAGACCAGCGCCAACGAGAGGAGAGATCTGTTCATGATTCTGGAGGTGGACCAGGGGCGGACGCCCTAGGAACCAGCGCTTCGATGGTAACGGAGGAGCGCAACCAATTGCTGGAATTCCACCCTCTCAATCGGCCACGGAAGGGCTTTTCTTGGGAACCAAGGCCTCGGCGGCCGCCGGAATCAACGACGGCAAACCCAATAGCTCCAGGGCGATGCCGGCTGCGTCCAGGTTCCGCACCGGCTGCGGACCGCGGATCCCCGGCTGGCGGATGCTCGGGTCGGTCCAGCGCTGCGGGAAGGCCGCGTAGAGGTCCTGGCCGCCTTCCAGCCAGGGACTCCAGACCAGGAAGGGGATGATGTAGTTGACCCACAGACCGGTGCCGCGCGAGTGTCCGTGGAGGGGCGAGCCGCCGCCGTGGTCCGCTGTCAGGATGACGCCGATCCGCTGGCCGTCCTCGGTCCAGGCCTGGATCGCCGCCATCAGCACCTCGAGCTCGGCGTCGACCTGGGCGACCGCTTTCATGTAAGGCGAATCCGGGCTGAGGTCCCAGCCGCTGCTGTGCCCGGCGAGATCGGGCATGGGGTAATGGAGGAACACCAGGGTCCGGTCGGCCGCCTGGAGCGCCAGCCGGGCGCTGGCGGTGAGCCGGCCGGGGTCCTCGTCGAAGCGGTACTCGTCGAGCTTGTCGCGTCCGTGGTCGGCCCCGGTCCGGTCCGGCCGTCCGTGGGCCTGGTCCCAGGAGAGGTCGAACAGCGAGAACTTCGACTTGCCGGCGAACAGCGCGGTCCGCAGGCCGTGGTCGTGGGCGACGTCGAAGATCCCCGGCAGGTAGCGGCCGGCCTGCTGCTCCAAGGTCTTGCCGGGCGGCGGGTCGATGTTCTCGCTCCAGCGGTGTCCGTCCGCTCCGGAGAGGAACTGGCCGGTGAGCATGCCGACGTGGTTCGGCAGGGTGACGGTGATGTCCGGATCAGTCCTGGCGTTGAGCGTGGAGGTGCCGGAGAGCAGCCGGTGGAGCGCCGGCAGCGCGGCCGGGCCGCCGGACACCAGGGCGTCGCTGCGCAGACCGTCGACGCTGACGATGAGGAGGCGGTCGAGCGGGGTCTCGAGGGGCCAGCCGGAGTGCTGGAGCGGGCCGCCGAGCAGGAGGAGCAGGGACAGGATCATGGAACGAGCGGAACTATGGTAGAAAAGCTGAGTTAGGCTTGGACCTAGCAATCCTCCCTGGTCTCCCTCGTCCTCGAGTTCCTACCCATGAAGAAGTACCTCTTGCTCCTCGTCCTGGCCGTCGCCGGCCTGGCCCTCGCTCCCTCCCTCAACGCCGCCGGCCACCACTTCGGCGGAGTCGCCGGGATCGTCCTGGACAGCTCCGGGAATCCGGTGCCCGACGCCATGGTCGGCGTCGAGGTCCACACCCCGAACGGCCGGATCTACCAGGCCCGGACCCACACCGACCGGCGCGGCCGTTTCTCCTTCCAGCAGGTCCCTGCCGGTCCCGGAGTGGTCAAGGCCCACAAACGCGGCGTCGGCCATGGCCAGGTCCGCGGCAAGGTGATCGCCGGCCAGGTGGTGCGCGCCCGCATCGTCCTGCGCTGATCACGCTGGCGCCCCACAGCGCCTCGTCCGGGGGCCCGGCTTCCGGACGGGGCGCTGTCCCATCCTCCAGGAGCAGTTCGCTATCCTGCCCGTCATGAGCGACACCCTGGTCTGGTTCAACCCGAGCTGTTCGAAGTGCCGCGCGGTGCGCGAGCTGCTCGAGGGACGCGGGATCGAGGCCGAGTACCGGGAATACCTCGACCTGCCGCCGAACCGCCAGGAGCTCGACCAGCTTCGCGCCGCGCTGGGGCTCGACGACCCGGCGCCGATGCTGCGCCGCGGCGACTCCGCCTACGCCGAGCTCGGCCTCGAGGGCGCCGCCCCGGGCCGCCTGCTGGACGCGATCGTCGCGCACCCGGCCCTGCTCGAGCGCCCGGTGGTGGTGCGGGGCGGTCGCGCCGTGATCGCGCGGCCGCCGGAGCGGGCGCTGGAGCTCTTCTAGCCCGAGGCTGTCGGCCCGTCAGGGCTGCGGACGCGGGCCACGGCTTCGAGCCAGCCGGCGTATCTGCGCTCCCGCTCGGCCTCGGCCATCACGGGTTGGAAGCGGCCTCCGAGCCGCCAGCCGCGGGCGAGGTCCCCTGTCGAGCCATGCAGCCCGAGCTGCAGGCCGGCCAGCGCCGCGGCGCCCCAGGCCGTGGTCTCGGTCACCGCGGGCCGCTCCACTGGCCGGCCGAGGGCGTCGGCCAGGAATTGCATCGCCCAGCCGTTGGCCACCATGCCGCCGTCCACCCGCAACGCCGAAGGCATGGCCGCGCCGTCGGCGGCCATGGCCTCGATCAGGTCGCGGGTCTGCCAGCCGACCGCCTCGAGGGCGGCGCGCGCCAGCTCGGCCCGGCCGGCTTCGCGCGTCAGCCCCAGGATCGCGCCGCGCGCGTGCGGGTCCCACCAGGGCGCGCCGAGGCCGGTGAAGGCCGGCACCAGATGGACGCGCTGTCGCGGGTCGGCGGCGGCGGCCAGCGCTTCGGTCTCGGCGGCGTCGGCGACGATGCCGAGGCCGTCGCGCAGCCACTGCACCGTCGAACCGGCCGAGAACACGCTGCCCTCGAGGGCGTAGCAGACCTCGCCGCCGAGGCGCCAGGCGACCGTTCCGAGCAGCCGGTGGCGCGACTCGAGCAGCACGTCGCCGGTGTTGAGCAGGGCGAAGCAGCCGGTGCCGTAGGTGCACTTCAGCGTGCCGGGCTCGAAGCAGGCCTGGCCGAAGGTCGCCGCCTGCTGGTCGCCGGCCATGCCCGCCACCGGCAGCGGTCGGTCGAGCAGCGAGGCGGCGACGCCGAAGTCGGCGGCGTTGTCGCGCACCTCGGGCAGCAGCTCCCGCGGGACGCCGAAGAGCTCCAGCAGCTCCTCGTCCCACTCCTGGCGCCGCAGGTCGAACAGCATCGTGCGCGAGGCGTTGCTGGCGTCGGTGGCGTGGACCTCGCCGCCGCTCAGACGCCACAGCAGGAAGCAGTCGATGGTGCCGGCGCAGAGCTCGCCGCGCTCGGCGGCGGCGCGCGCGCCGGGGACCTGGTCGAGCATCCAGGCCAGCTTGGTGGCGGAGAAGTAGGGGTCGAGCAGCAGCCCGGTGCGCGCCCGCACCAGCTCCTCGCGGCCGTCGGCGCGCAGCTCGGCGCAGCGCTCGGCGGTGCGGCGGTCCTGCCAGACGATCGCCGGGTGCAGCGGCCGGCCGCTCTCCCGCTCCCACAGCACCACGGTCTCGCGTTGGTTGGTGACGCCGATGCCGGCGATCTGCTCGACCTCCGCGCCGACGGCCTCGGCGGCGGCGCGGCAGACCTCGACCGTGGCGCTCCAGATCTCCTCCGGGTCGTGCTCGACCCAGCCCGGCGCCGGGAAGCTCTGGCGGAGCTCGCGCTGGGCGGTCGCCTGGACCGCGCCGGCGGCGTCGAACACGATCGCGCGGGTGCTCGTGGTGCCCTGGTCGATGGCGAGGATCAGGCTCATGGCTCGAGGAGGAATCGGCTCCGGGTGTCGGCGAGGACGGCGGCTTCGGTCCACGGCATCGGCCGCAGCCTGCCGTCGAGGTAGAGCGGCATCTGGTCGTCGTAGTGGAGGTCGGCGGGGTGGCCGCCCTGGCCGCCCGGGAGCACGATCAGCGAGCGGTCCCAGTCGGCCGGGTCGGCGACGAAGCGCAGCGAGGGGCCGTAGCTGACCTCGATTCGGTCGCCCTTCCAGGAGCCGCCGAAGGCCGCCACGGTGGTCGCCGAACCGGGCAGCGGGAATGGCCCGCGGTTGAACCAGCGGCCGATCAGCGGCGCGCTGCCGACGGCGTGGTCGAGCCTCAGGGCGTGGGCTGCGCCGAAGTCTCCTTGGCCCGGCGGGCCGGCGGCCGCCACGGCGCGCCAGGCCCGCGACAGCGCCAGCCCGATCGAGGCGTCGCGGTCCTCGACCTGCTCGGTGCCGAGGTCGTCCCACCAGGCGTCGTCGAGCTCGCCGCGAAGGGCGCGCAGGAGCTGCGGCCGGCGGAAGAAGAACGAGAAGGCCGGCACCCCGGCGCGCGCCTCGGCGTCGCGGAAGAGGAGCTCCGCCAGCTCGCGCTCGAAGCGCTGGAACAACGCCCCCGGACCGATCAGCCTGCGGCTGCCGTCCCAGGCGCGCAGGGCGGCCAGGGCCGAGGCGGCGTCCCCGGCCACCTCGGGCTCGCCGAGCAGCGTCAGCAGCTCGCGCGCGGACAGGTCGACGACGTCGTTCTGGATCCTGCCGAGGCTCTGCGCGGTCCACCCGGAGTCCCCTTCGAGCCGCTGGCGGATGCGGTCGGCGCGGAACGGGGTGTCGAAGTCGGCGCTGATCGCTGCCGCCCAACCGGGCGGCCGGACGTCGTTGTTGGCGGTCACGATCAGGCCGTCGGCGGGGTCGCGGACGACGAAGGCGGCGTCCGCCGGCTGCAGGCCGTCCCAGCCGTAGGAGGGATCCCAGGCCGGCGCGGGCAGGCGGCCGGCGCCGCGCCGGCGCGCCGGCAGGCGGCCGGGGGTGGGGGGCATCAGCCCGCCG
>JACNJP010000450.1 GCA_014382465.1 Planctomycetota bacterium | reverse complement strand
TGCTTTGTTGAGGATGAGGAAGCTGCGCGCCAGGGTGCGGCCGCGCATGAACGCGAGCGGCGGGATCTCGACCAGGTCGAGGCTGCGCAAACGCCGCAGGCCGGTCGGCCCGAGGATGTCGCGCAGGGCGTCGTAGAGCGGCCGCAGGTAGGGGTTCACCTTGGCCTCGAAGTCGCCGGGCAGGAAGCCGAGCCGCTCCCCGGCCTCCACCGCCGGCCGCGTCAGGACCAGCCGCTGCACCCGCCCGGCCTGGAGCTCGCGCACCGCCGCGGCCACCGCCAGGAAGGTCTTGCCGGTGCCCGCCGGCCCGCCGGCCAGCACCAGGTCGGCGCGCTTCATGGCGTCGAGGTAGACCTGCTGGGTCGGCGTCCGCGCCGACGGCAGGCCGCGGGGCGCGCCCGGGTCGCCGCCGATCTCCGGCGGGCCGCCGCCGCCGTCGCCGAACAGCAATCCCTCGACCTCGCCGGGCGTCAGCTCGCCGCCGCTGCGGACCGCGTCCAGGACCCCCTCAACGCGGTCGGTGACCGCCACCACCGCCTCCCCCGGGCCGGTCAGCCGCAGGCTGCCGTCGCGGGCGCTCATGCGCACGCCGAAGCGCTTGGCCACCTGCTTGAGGTGGCGGTCGTAGGGGCCGAAGAGCTGCAGCTGCTCTTCGAGGCTCAGGAGCGGAAGGCGGTTCTCCAACTCGAACAGCTTAGCCGCGGTCAGCTCGCCGGGCCGGGCGCGAAGGCCAGGAACACCCGCAGCACCGGCGCCGCGATCAGGAAGGAGTCGACCATGTCGAAGGCCCCGCCCATGACCGGCAGGAGGGTCGAGGAGTCCTTCACCGCGCAGCCGCGCTTCAGCAGGCTCTCGCCGAGGTCGCCGAACTGCGCCCCGATGTTGGTGACGACCGCCGCCGAGACCCACAGGGCGGCCGAGGGCGGCTCGACGAAGGCGGTCGTGACCACGATCCAGGCGGCCAGCAGCGAGCCGGCGAGCGAGCCGAGCGCGCCCTCCCAGGTCTTGTTGGGGCTGACCTCGGGGATCAGCTTGTGCTTGCCGAGGTAGCGGCCGGCGAAGAAGGCGGCGGAGTCGCCGCTCTTGGCCACGGCGACCAGGAACACCAGCCAGGCCCAGCCGTGGTAGAAGCGGATCTCGATCAGGTAGCCGAGCAGGAAGGGCACCACCAGCAGGCCGGCCAGGGTGCTGCCGATCCGCCGCGGGGCGTCCTCGGGGCGCCTCGACAGCACCCCGGCCACCAGCAGGAACACCACCGCCACCGCCAGGTGAGCGCCGGCGTCGTAGGTGCTCTGCGGGTCCGGCGCCGGCGTCCCGCGCGAGAGCAGCCACTCCCCCATCGGCGCGATGCGCGTGAACAGGTAGTAGCCGCCCGCCAGCAGCCCGAGCCGGATGTGCGGCCGCAGCCCGGCCTGGTCGAGCATCTTGTAGAGCTCCCACTGGGCCCCGAGGGCGAACAGCGCCACGGCGACGCCGGTGGTCAGATACGGGAGCAGGGCCCGGTCGAGCCAGAACAGGCCGACCACCACCGCCACAGCCAGCGAGCCGAATTTCAGGCGCGTGGCGAGGACGCCCATCAGCGCGGCTGGCGCACCGCCGGGTCGCTGTCGAGCACGCGGCCGAAGCGCCGCACACGCGAGTGGTAGTCGCTCAGGGCGCGGAGCAAGTGCTGGCGCCGGAAATCGGGCCACAGCTCGTCGGCGAAGTGGAACTCGGCGTAGGAGGCCTGCCACAGCAGGAAGTTCGACAGCCGCTGCTCGCCGGCGGTCCGGATCACCAGGTCGGGGTCGGGCATCGCGGGGTCGTAGAGGGCGGCCCGGAAGCGATCCTCGTCGAGCTCCTCGACCGACAGCTCGCCGCGCAGCGCCTGGCCGGCCAGCCGCTGGGCCGCCTCCACCAGCTCCTGTCGGCCGCCGTAGGAGAGCGCCAGCCGCAGCACCATGCCGTCGCAGCCGGCGGTCAGCGCCTCGGTCTCTCGCAGCACCGCGGCCGACTCGGCCGGCAGGTCCTGGACCCGTCCGATCGCCTGAAGCCGGATGTTGTTGTCCAGCAGGGTCGGCCGCTCCTCGATCAGGAAGCGGCGCAGCAGCGCCATCAGGGCCCCGACCTCGGCCCGCGGCCGCTGCCAGTTCTCCACCGAGAAGGAGTACAGGGTCAGGTTGCGGAGGCCCCACTCGGCGGCAGCCTCGACCGTGTCCCGGACCGCCTCGACGCCGGACTCGTGGCCGCGGATGCGCTTCCAGCCGTGGCGGCGGGCCCAGCGACCGTTGCCGTCCATGATGATGGCGACGTGCTGCGGGAGCGGGAAGTCCGGCTTCAGCTGGCCCACAGGTCCTCGTGGCCGTTCTCGCCGACGAACATCTGCTCGCGGCCGGGCCCGACCGAGACCCGCTCGATCGGCACCTCGAGGCCGCGCTCGAGGAAGCGCAGGTAGTCCTTGGCGTTGGCCGGCAGGTCCTCGAAGCGCCGCACCCCGGTGATGTCCTCGCGCCAGCCCGGGAGCTCCTGCCACACCGGCTCGAGCTGCTCGAGCAGGTCGGTCTCGGCCGGGAAGCCGGGCAGGGTCTCGCCGTCCACCCGGTAGGCCACCGCCACGCGGATCGGGTCGAAGCCGCTGAGCACGTCCAGGTTGGTGAGCATCAGCCCGTCGAGGCCGTTGAGCTCGGCGGCGTAGCGGGCCGAGACCATGTCGAACCAGCCGCAGCGCCGCGGCCGCCCGGTGGTGGCGCCGTACTCGTTGCCGGCCTCCCGCAGCCGCTCGCCGGCCTCGCCGTACAGCTCGCTGGGGAACGGCCCCTCGCCGACCCGGGTGCAGTAGGCCTTGGAGACGGCCAGGGCGCGGTCGATGGCGCGCGGCGGGAAGCCGGCGCCGCCGCCGATCCCCCACACCCCGGTCCAGGACGAGGTGACGTACGGGTAGGTGCCGGCGTCGAGGTCGAGCATCGAGCCCTGGGCGCCCTCGAACAGGATGCACTCGCCCCGCCTGCGGGCCTGGCTCAGCAGGCGGCCGCCGTCGACGATCAGCGGCCGGAAGCGCTCGGCCAGGGCCCGCGACTGGTCGTAGAGCTCGGCGTCGTCCTCGGGCACCTGGCCATAGACCTTGGAGATCAGGGCCGCCTTCTCGGCCAGGGCCGCGTGCAGGCGCTTCTCGAACAGCTCCGGCCGCAGGATGTCCGCCAGGCGGATGCCGGTGCGCGCCACCTTGTCGGCGTAGGTCGGGCCGATGCCGCGGCCGGTGGTGCCGATCCGCCCCTCGCCGCGCCAGACCTCGACGCAGCGGTCGATGTGCCGGTGGTAGGGGAAGATCACGTGGGCCCGGCCGTCGATGCGCAGCCGCTCCTCGACCGGCACCCCGCGCGCCACCAGGCCGTCGACCTCGTGGGCCAGCTCGGCCAGGTCCACCACCACCCCGCGGCCGATCAGGTTCAGCGTCCCCTGGTGCAGGATGCCGCCCGGGATCAGGTGCAGGACGTACTTCTCGCCGCCGACGATGACCGTGTGCCCGGCGTTGTTGCCGCCGGCGTAGCGGACCACGACGTCGGCGTCGGCGGCCAGCCCGTCGATGATCTTGCCCTTGCCTTCGTCTCCCCACTGGAGACCAACGATCGCGGTGGCAGGCATCTGTCTGGTTGCGGCTGGGGGCGGGTGCGGGCGTCTCGGGTCGGCTTCCCAGGTACCGGGAAGGAAGTATGGTAACGACGTGCCCGTCCCCGCCGACCACGCACCGGAGTCGATCCTGGCCCTGCGCCGGGAGCAGATGACGGCCCGGGTTCGGCTGTGGCAGCAGCGCAGCGGCATGGCTCCGGGATGGGAGCCCGGCGACGTCCTGGAGGCCAGCCTCGGCGCCCTCTGGATCGAGCTGGTCCGGGGCCGGAGCTGGCGCCAGACCCTGCGCCGGGCGCTCTACCTCGACTGGGAGCGGCCGCGTCGGACGGCCCACCGGCCGCTCCCCGCCGGTCTCGGCCGGGCCGCCGCGGCCACCGCCCCGCCGCCGGAGCTGCCGCCCTGGACCGCCGCCTGGCTGATCGAACTCTCGGCCCATCCCGGCGGCGGCTCGAAGGCCGCGCGCGAGCTCGGCTGGACCCGCCAGCGCACGCGGCTGGTCCTGGGCACGCTCGCCCGGCAGCTCGGCGGCCCCGGGTTCTGGACCGACCTCGAGCGCCGCTGCGCCCGTCTCCACGCCCGCGCCGCCAGCGAAGCCCCTTCCTGCGCCGAGGTCCAGGCCGAGGCAAGGGCCCTGCTGAGGCTGATGAGCCACCTGGAGCTGCCGGCGGAGCTCGAAGAGGCCCGGCGCGGGCTCAGTACTCTGGCGGCTCGTAGAGCGGCAGATCCTCTGGGAAGTCCGGCAGCCTCCAGCGCATGAACGGCACCTCGTGCCACGGATGGATCGGGATGAACTTGGCGCCGTCCTCGGTGACGCGGCGCCAGAAGACCGCCCGCAGCCGCAGCACCTGCCCCGGCGGCTCCTGGTAGCGCTCCTTCTGCAGCCAGTCCCGCGGCGGCACCCGGGCGAACAGGTAGACCGAGAAGACGTCCGACTTCACCTCCACCAGGTCGCGGAACTTCTGCTGCAGGGTCGACTCCATGGTCTCGAAGGAATCGAGCTTGTCGAGGTCGTCGAGGGAGCCGAAGAACAGCTTCGGGTCGGCCTTCTCCTCGCCGTAGTAGGCCTGCTCGAGCTCCGCGAGCTCGGGGTCGTACTCCTCGCTCTCGAGCTCCTCGAGGGCCTCCTCGTCGACCTCGTTGCGGTACTCGAGGATCTCCTCCGCCAGCCCCTGCGGGAACTCGCTGCCGAGGAACATGCCCTCCAGCACCGGCCGCGGCGCGGTGTTGATGTTGATGCGGGCGCCGATGGCCGGCTCGCCCTGGGCGGCCCCCTTGAGCCCGCCGGCGGCGCTGGGGCCGAGGTTCTCGGCCGCCCCTTCGCCGCTAGGATCCTGGCCGAGGCCCTCCGCCGCTGCCGCGCCGATGGCGGCGGGATCGGCCCCCTCCTCGCCCGCGGCGGCCTGGCCCTCGAGCTGACCGGCCTCGGGCGGGTCGAGGTCGATCGAGGTGTAAACGGTGAAGACGCTCTCCAGGCCGGGGGCCAGCCGGTCGTCCTCCCGCGGCTGGTCGTAGAACAGCTGCTCGTCCACCAGCTCGAGGACCATCAGCTCCTCGAGGGCGTAGGGCAGGGTCCATTCGGCGTCTTCGGGATTGGAGTGCCGCGCCGGCCGGGGGTAGTCCTCGTCGCGGTCCCGGCCCTCGAGCCAGGCGGCGATCTCGTCGCGGAGGCGGTCGGCCTCGTGCTGGTCGAGGTCGTCGTCGAACTCGCTGCGCAGCCGGTCGAGGATGGCGGCGCAGCGGTCGCGGGCGTCGTCCTGGAGCTCCTCGTCGTCCGACAGCATCGTCAGCAGGTTGAACTTGGAGTTCTCGTCCTGGACGAAGGCCATGACCTCGATCTCGCCCATCATGATGCGCATGGTCTTGGCCCAGCCGTCCTCGAAGGAGTCGGCGTCGGAGCCGGCCTCCTCCTCCCCCTCCGCGCCTTCGGCCGCCGGGTCGGCGCCGGGCTGCCCGAGGCCGCCGAGGCCCTCGCCCATGGCCGCCCCCATCTCGCTGGCGGCGCCGCCGAGGCCGCCGGCGGCGTCGTCGATCAGGGTGTCCATGATCTGCTGGGACGCGCTGGTGCAGGCGCTGCGCATGCGGATCCGCATGGCGGCGTTGCGGGAGGTCTGGGAGGCCACCGAAGTGCCCAGGGTGAGCTGCGCCACCAGCGCGTAGGTGATCAGGATCACGAACAGCGTCAGGATCAGCACGACGCCGCGGGCGGCGTCCGAGGCGGCACCGGGACGGGTTCTCATCGGCTACGGAGTATAGGACGCGGCCGCCCGCCGCTTCCTTCCGGTCAGCCCTGGACGTCGTCGAAGGGGTCGAAGATGTCCTCCCGGAACGGCGAGATCGACGGCGCCCGGGTCTTCACCAGCGGGGTGATGACGAAGATCACCTCGGTGTCGACCTCGGTCTCCTCGCGGGAGGAGAACAACCAGCCGAGGAACGGGATGTCTCCCAGCACCGGCACCTTGGACTCCGATTCGCGCTTCTCGCGCAGCCGGAGGCCGCCGATGACCACCTTCTGACCGCTCCTGACCGTGATCGAGGTGGTCGAGGTCCGCGTGTTCAGGGACGGCACCGTGAGCGGGTTGCCGTTGGTGTCGGTGCCGATGAAGAAGGACTGCCCGAGGCGGCTGGCGGTGGCGTCCACCACCAGGTGGATGGTGTCGCCCCCGAGCAGGATCGGCTGGACGTAGAGCTCGACCCCGGCCTTCTTGAACCCGAGCACGAGCCCGGTGATGCCCTGCGAATTGATCTGCGTGGGCTGCACGAAGGGGATCTCCTCCTGCGACACCAGCTTGGCCGGGACGCCGTTGCGGGTGACAACCCGCGGCCGGGAGACCACGTCCACCCCCTCGGTGGTCCGCAGGAGCTGGAGGAAGGCCTCGACCAGGATGTCATCGTCGACGAAGGCCAGGGAGAACACCCCGCCCGGGCCGCCTGAGCCGTACTGCGGATTGCCGGCCGAGGGGAAGCCGCCGCCCATGCCGCGGAAGAAGGGGCCGCTGCCGTCGCTGTCGACGCCGCCGGTGTTGCTGATGAGCGTCGAGGCCGCAGGACCGATGCCGCGCTCGAAGGCGTTGGAGTCGATGACCTCGAAGATCTCGGCCTGGATCTCGATCTGGGGACCGCCGTTGTAGAACAGGTCGATGAAGGTCAAGACCTCCTCGAGGTCCTGGCGCGCTCCGGTGACCAGGAGCAGGTCCTCGGTGGCCTTCATGACGCCGGTGCCGGCCCCGTCGCCGCTGGGCCCCCTGGGGTTGCCGCCGAAGGCAAAGCCGCCGGAGGGGAGCACGGTGAGGGACGCGCGCGGCGCCTCCCCCTGGAGGCAGGAGCAGAACTGCTTGAGCTGCGGCTCCATCGTCGTGCCGAACCCCACCGGCGCGGTCAGGATCCCGGTGTAGAGATCCTCCCCCTGCTTGAGGAAGCGGACGAAGGGGTAGCGCTCCTCGAGGGAGGTCGGCAGGATCGCGGCGACCGGCTCGGGAACGGCCTGGCTGGTCCCCGCGGGCCCCGCCGGATCCCCGGCCGAGATCTGAGCGCACGCCGGCAGCGCCGCCAGCAAGAGGAACGCGAGGCGGTTGAAACGACGAGCGGGGGGAAACGTCAACCGCGGTGCGAGCCTGGGAGGGCCCGGGCTACAGGGCGTCGATGATGGCCGTGGTCGCGTCGGTGGTCGAGTAGCCGCTGATCGCGCCTTCCTCGACGACGAGGACATAACTGCCAGCAGTCGCGACCGATTTCAGCGCCCGCTTGTAGTGGGCAGTGGCTTCCTTCATGAGCTGGTTCCAGCGCGCGGTACCCCGCTCGATGCCTTCCTTGACGATGGTCTGGTAGGAGGGAATCTGCTGGTAGACGTCGGTCGAGCGCACCGTGGCCACCTTGTGGCCCTTGGTGGCGTCGAAGTCGGCGAAGTTGCCATAACGGACCTTGGACTTGTCGATCTCGACCGAGTCCTGGGTCCAGACCGGCGGCCTGGCGAGTTCCAGGGGCGGAGCCTCTCCCGAGGCCGCGAAAGCGAGCAGTAGGCTGGGTATCAACATCACGGCGTTCCCCCTCTCTTCGATCGACCAGTTCAGTTTAATGCTATAACGATCGAATTCCACGGCGATGACTCGTTTTTTGGCCAGAATCGGGGCTGCGGGGGAGCTCCAGGGGCAGCACCCCCACCCATGGTCCCGGGTGGCCGCCTGCAACCACCAGATGGCCCCACCCGGCCCGTTCCGCCGCAGAAAAAGTCGGGCGCCTTCCCCTCAGGAAAGGCGCCCGGAGGCCCGGGCGGGCCCCCGGGCCCCCCCACAGCCTCCGGCTCAGCGGGAACAGCGCCCCCGCCGCCCGTCCCCCCCCCCGCCCCCCTCGCCCCCCCCGGCCCCCCCCCCGCCGCCCCCGCCCCCGCCGCCCCCGTCCC
>JACNJP010000378.1:7522-8007 GCA_014382465.1 Planctomycetota bacterium | reverse complement strand
GGCGGGGGGCCGGCCGGCGGGCGTCGCCCCGGGGGCGGCTGGCGCGGGGCGCGGAGCCCGGCAGGGGGTGGGCGACGGCCTCGGGCAGGTGCCGGGCCTCGGCCGAGCCCATGCCGCGGCGGCCGGCCACGACCTTGCTGGCCTCGGCGACGTCGGGGCGGCCGCCGGTGGCGCCGGAGATGCCGGTCACCATCCCCTTGCCGGGCTCGGCCGCCACCTGCTCCACCGTGGCGGTGGCCTCGCGGCCGGCGGGCGCGAAGTGGTTGGCGCGCAGCGAGGCGACCACAACCGGGCCGTTCA
This sequence comes from Planctomycetota bacterium, assembly GCA_014382465.1. GTDB lineage: Bacteria > Planctomycetota > UBA1135 > UBA1135 > UBA1135 > J029. The sequence goes on along the minus strand of JACNJP010000378.1, from coordinate 7,707 downwards.
CCTTGACCTTGAACAGCGCCTTGCCGCCGTAGACCGGGCGCGTGAACACCAGGCCGTCGGCGGCGTCGAGCGCGGTGCAGTCGGCGGCGAAGCCGGTCTCGAGCAGCGCCGCGCCCCGGCCGCACAGGTCGCGGCCGCGCATCGTCCAGGCCCGGAACACCGCCCCGCCGCCCCCCTCCCTTGCG
>JACNJP010000378.1:0-7512 GCA_014382465.1 Planctomycetota bacterium | reverse complement strand
CGCCCGCCCAAGTCGGGGCCGCGGATCGTCGAAGCCAGGAACCCCGCCCCGGCGCCGACCTCCTTGGCAACCCGCCCGGCGGTCGCTGCGGCGCCGTCGGCCGAGTGGAACTCCGCGTCGGCCACCAGCACCTTGTCGGCGCCGGCGGCGCCGAGCGCGGCGGCGTCGATCTCGGCCTTCTCGGTGGCCAGCGCGGTCACCGAGCCGCCCTGCGCCGCCATCTGCGCCGCGCCGAGGGTCTCGAGGGAGGCGGGACGGACCTGGCCGTCGCGGACTTCGAGGATCACGAGGATGTCGGTCATTGTTCTGCGCTCCGCCTACAGGACCTTGGCTTCGTTCTTGAGAGCGTCGACCAGCTCGGGCACCGCCGCGGCGCCCTCGCCGACGATCCGGCCGGCCGGCCGCGCCGGCGGCAGGACCATCTCGAGCACCTCGACCGCCATCGACTCGACCGCCACCTCCTGGACCTCGAGCGGCTTCTTCTTGGCCGCCATGATGCCCTTCAGGCTGGCGTAGCGCGGCTCGTTGAGCCCCTTGTGGCAGGTGACCGCGCACGGCAGCGGCGCCTCGACGGTCTCGCGGCCGCCCTCGACCTCGCGCTCGCAGACGATCTTGCCGTCGGACAGCGCGAAGGTCACGACCTCGCTGATGCACGGCACGCCCAGCAGCGTCGCCACCATCGGGCCGACGCCGTGCTGGTCGCGGTCGACCGCCTGCTTGCCGAAGAACAGCAGGTCGAAGCTCCGCCCGCGGATGGCGTCCGCCAGCACCCGCGCGGTGGTGGCGCCGTCGGCGTTCGGCGCGGCTTCGTTGGACAGCAGCAGCGCGGCGTCGGCGCCCATCGCCAGCACCGTGCGCAGCTCCTTCTGGGAGGCGCCGTCGCCGAAGCAGATCGCGGTCACCGAGCCGGCGCCGGCGGCCTCCTTCTGCCTCAGGGCCTGCTCGACCGCGAACTCGTCATAGGGGTTGAGGATGGACTCGACCCCGCTCGGGTCGAGCGACTTGCCGTCGCCGCCGACCTGCACGCGGGTGGTGGTCGAGGGCACACGCTTCACGCAAACAATGGCTTCCAAGGGTTCTCTCCGGGATTCCCGAGCGGTCGTCCGAGGGCGGACAGCCTGACAATCTATCAGCGCGGGCGGGGCGGCGGACCGCCCCCTGGATCCTGGTCTAAGTCCTGCCGGGCCCAGAGGAAAGGGGCCAAGGGACGGGTCCTGGCCCGGCCCCGAGCGGCTCAGCCGAGCGCGAAGCGCTTGCCCAGGTAGACCTCGCGCACCTTCGGGTCGTCCACCAGCGCCGCCGGGGTCCCCTCGGCCAGCACCCGGCCCTCGGCCAGGATGTAGGCGCGGTCGGTGATGTGCAGGGTCTCGCGGACGTTGTGGTCGGTCAGCAGGATCGCGATCCGCTTCTGCTTCAGCCGCGCCAGGATCTCCTGGATCTCCTCGACGGCGATCGGGTCGACGCCGGAGAAGGGCTCGTCGAGCAGGATCAGCGACGGCTCGGTGGCCAGGGTGCGGGCGATCTCCAGCCGCCGCCGCTCGCCGCCCGACAGGACCTCGCCGAGGCTCTTGCGGACGTGGCTGAGCCCGAACTCCTCCATCAGCGCGTCGCAGCGGTCGCGGCGCAGCCGGGCCGCCAGGCCGATCAGCTCGAGGATCGCCAGCAGGTTGTCCTCCACGCTGAGCTTGCGGAACACCGACGGCTCCTGCGCCAGGTAGCCGAGCCCGAGCCGGGCGCGGCGGTGGATCGGCAGCCGCGTGACCTCGCGGCCGCGGAAGTGGATGCGGCCGGCGTCGGGCGTCACCATCCCCATGCACATGCGGAAGGTGGTGGTCTTGCCGGCGCCGTTGGGCCCGAGCAGGCCGACGATCTCGCCGTCCTGGATGCCGAGCGCCACCTCGTCGACGACCCGGCGGCCGCGGTAGGACTTCACCAGCCCTTCGGTCTCGAGCAGGCAGGCGGCGCAGCGTCTCAACGGACCAGCCCGATTCGCACCGTCGGCCACAGCGGCAGGAACACCGCCAGCGCCCGGCCCATGAGGTTCTCGCGCGGCACCAGCGAGTGCGGCTGGCGCAGGTCCTTGTAGGCAAGGATCTGGTCCTCGGGGATCGCGAAGAGCTCGCCCTGGCTGTCGCGGAAGGTCATCACGGTGTGGTCCCGGTTCCACCGCGGGTTGTCGAAGAAGGGGTCCATGCTGCCGGAGAAGTCGTCGCCGATGAGCTCGGTGCGGCCCTCCATGGGCTCCACGAGCTGGATCTCGCGCGAGCTCCAGTCGCGGCTGTCGTGCGAGTTCTGGGTGTTGTCGCCCATCATGAAGAAGTAGCCCTCCGGGATCTCGAAGACCCGCGGCTGGCTGCCGTCGCCCTGGAGGGTCGACAGGTAATGGATGTCGCGCTCGATCGCAGGCGGCGCCAGCCGCCAGCCGCCCTCCGGCAGCGAAAGGGAGACGCCGCTGCGCCGGGCGCGTTCGTCGCTGGCGAGGGACAGGTCGCCGGTCTCGGAGAAACGGTCGCCGCCGGCGTCGATCTGCAGCTCGAAGTGCTGGTCCCAGTAGGCGAACTGGACCTCGACCTGCTCGCCGGCGGCGAGCAGGACGGCGCCCTGGCGGCGGTCGCCGTCGGGGAGCAGGAGCCGGTAGCTGCCGGAGCCGGGGTCGAGCTCGAGCTCGAAGGCCCACGGGCCGCACTGGATCTCGGCGGTCATCGGGCTGGTCGACGTCGGCGTGACCGAGAGCTGCAGCCGCAGGTCGTGGACGAAGTTGCTGCCGCGGGAGCCCGATCCCGAGACCGGGATGCGCCAGTAGATCGAGTCGGGGAAGCCGTGGCGGTAGACGTCCTTGATGGAGTCGAAGCTGGTGCGGCCCTTGCCGCGGAAGGTCAGGCTGCCGTCGCCCTCGGCGCTGTGCTCGCCGGAGGTGTCCCAGCCGGCCCACGGGTTGGTGGTGGCGCCCGGGACCGGGAAGACCCGCTTCCACAGGCGCCGCTGCAGGTCGGCCGGCTTGCGCTGGATGACGAACTCCAGGTCGCTGCCGATCGGCCGGGTCCAGATGTCGCCGTTCTCGACCATCAGCTCCTCGCCGGGCATGCCGACCAGGCGCTTGACGTAGTTCTGGTAGGCCAGCAGCGGGTAGCGGAACACCACCACCTCCCAGCGCTTGGGTTCGCGCACCAGGAAGGACAGCTTGTCGACCAGCACGCGGTCGTGGATCGAGCTGTTCGGCACCTGGGTCTGGCGGTCGAGCAGCTGGGTGCCCATGAGGGTGGGCATCATCGAGCCGGTCGGGATCTGGTAGGCCTCGAGGGCGAAGACCTTCAGGCCGAGCGCCATGACGACGGCGAAGACGCACATCTCGATCAGGTCGCGCAGCGGGTGCTTGGACTTCTCCTTCCTGGGCTTCTCGGCGCGGGCCATGGGCTGGATTCTACGGGGGCGCGGCTCAGCCGTCCGAGCCGGGCGTCTTGTAGGCGTCCGGCAGCTCGGCGATCGGCCGCAGCTTGAGCCAGCCGGTCTCGCCCCGGTAGCCGCGCAGGAATTCGCGGCCGCTGGCGGCGGGGCCGGTCAGGACCAGCGGGTCGTATTGGCCGTCGTCGGCCGCGCCCGCGCGGGGGATCCGCTCCTGTGAAACCGACTCGATGCTGCTGCGGGCGTCGTCCGAGGCGAGGATGCCGAGGGTGAAGCCGCCTTCGCTGCGCTCGATGCTCCAGGCCAGGTGGACCGGCAGGATGTGCGGCATGAACAGGGAGGAGAGCTCCAGGTCCGGGTGCGGATCCTCGAAGTCCTCCAGGAAGGTGTCGAGGAACAGGCGGTCGTCGACCTGCAGGACGTGGGCCACCAGGACCAGCGAGAGGGCGTCCTTCTCGAACACCGCCATGCGGTAGCCGGGGCCGTCCGGGCGGCGCCGGAACTCGAAGCAGACCTGGTCGCCGGGGTCGTCGGGCTTCTCCCGCTCCTGGCCCAGCCACAGGCCTTCGAGCCCCTCGAGGACCACGGATTCGGCCTCGGCGTCGGCGTAGAAGGGCTGGATCGAGTTGACCCAGCAGGAGTTGAGGAGGATGAGGCCGAAGAGAGCGAGCAGACGTGTCATGGCTGAGCCTGAGGGAGGCGACCCGACCCTACGGGCGGCCAACAGAGCTTAGGCCGTAATTCGGGGTCAGACATCCAATAACAATCGATGTACGACCCCGAATTACTCGGACTGGAGGACGGCCAGGAAGGCTTTTTGGGGGACCTCGACGTTGCCGATGTTCTTCATGCGCTTCTTGCCCTCCTTCTGCTTGGAGAGCAGCTTGCGCTTGCGGGTGATGTCGCCGCCGTAGCACTTGGCGGTGACGTTCTTGGCCAGGGCGCGGATGCTCTCGCGGGCGATGATCTTGCCGCCGATGGTGGCCTGCAGGGCGACCTCGAACTGGTGGCGGGGGATCTCCTTCTGCAGCTTGCGCAGGATGACGCGGCCGCGTTTTTCGGCGACGTCTCGGTGGCAGATGGTCGATAGGGCGTCGGCCTCGGTCCCGGCGACCAGGATCCGGACCTTGACCAGCTTGGCGGCCTCGAAGCGCGGCGCCTCGTAGTTCATGGTGCCGTAGCCGCGCGTCGAGCTCTTCAGCTTGTCGTAGAAGTCGAAGATGATCTCCGACAGCGGCAGGTCCCAGGTCAGCATGACGCGGGTGGGGGACAGGTGCTCCTGGCGCTGGAAGCTGCCGCGGCGCTCGGCGCACAGCTTCATGACGTGGCCGATCGATTCGGCCGGGAGGATCAGGTGGGTGACCACCCTCGGCTCGCGGATCTCCTGCCAGCGCGTCGGGTCGGGCAGCTCGCCGGGCGAGTGGATGACCTTGGTGGAGCCGTCGCTGAGCAGCAGCTCGAAGGGCACCGTCGGCGCCGTCTGCACTACGTCGAGGCCGGTCTCGCGCTCGAGCCGCTCCTGGACGATCTCCATGTGGAGCAGCCCGAGGAAGCCGCAGCGGAAGCCGAAGCCGAGCGCGTCCGAGCTCTCCGGCTCGAACATGATCGAGCTGTCGTTGAGCTTGAGGGTGTTGAGCGCCGTGCGCAGCTCCTCGAATTCGCCGGCGTTGGTCGGGTAGAGGCCGCACCAGACCATCGGCTGCGGCTCGCGGTAGCCCGCCAGCGGCTCGGCCCGCTTCCCCTTGGCCACCGTGACGGTGTCGCCGACGCGGATGTCCTGGAGCCGCTTGATGTTCGAGATCATGTAGCCGGTCTCGCCGACGCCGAGCGAGCTGTAGGGCACCGGCTTGGGCGTGAACTTGCCGATCTCGAGCACCTCGTAGTCGGCGCCGGCGCCGATCATGCGCACCATCTCGCCCTTGTGGATCTCGCCGTCGACGATCCGCAGGTAGACGATGACGCCGCGGTACTCGTCGTACTTGGCGTCGAAGATCAGCGCCCGCAGCGGCTTCTCCGGGTCGCCCTCCGGCGCCGGGATGCGCTCGACGATGGCGTGCAGGACGTCGTCCAGGCCCTGGCCGGTCTTGGCCGAGCAGCGGACCGCGGACTCGCGCTCAAGCAGCAGCACGTGCTCCAGCTCCTCGCCGATCTCGTCCGGGCGCGCGTGCGGCAGGTCGCACTTGTTGAAGACCGGGATGACCGCCATGTCCTGGTCGAGGGCCAGCATGGCGTTGGCCACCGTCTGGGCCTGGATGCCCTGGGCGGCGTCGATCAGCAGCAGCGCGCCCTCGCAGGCCTGCAGCGACTTCTCGACCTCGTAGGCGAAGTCGACGTGCCCCGGGGTGTCGATCAGGTTGAGCAGGTAGTCGAGGCCGTCGATCTTGGCGATCAGCGCCACCGCCGCGGCCTTGATGGTGATGCCGCGCTCGCGCTCGAGGTCCATCGAGTCGAGCATCTGCTCGGTGGACTTGCGCAGCTCGACCGCCCCGGTGACCTCGAGGAAGCGGTCGGCGAGGGTCGACTTCCCGTGATCGATGTGGGCGATGATCGAGAAGTTCCGGATGCGCTCAGGCGGGAACGGGCGGGTCATCGGGGTGTGGCGGGGAGGACGGACTCCAGGACTTCGCGGAGCTTGGCGACCGCTCGGCCGCGGTGGCTGACGGCCGCCTTCTGGGCGTGGTCCAGGCGGGCGAAGCTGCAGCCGGACTCCTCATGATAGAACAACGGGTCGTAGCCGAAGCCGCCGTCGCCGTCGGGGGCCTCGAGGATCCGGCCATGGACGTCGCCGTCGACCGCGAACAGCAGCTCGTCGGGGCGGGCGACCGCGATCACGCACCAGAAGGACGCTCCCCGATCCTCCGCAGCGACCCCGGCCATCCGGCTCAGCAGCAGCGCGTTGTTGGCGCCGTCGCGCGGCTCGCCGTCGACCCCGGCGAAGCGGGCCGAGCGCACCCCCGGGGCGCCTTCGAGGGCGTCGACGCACAGGCCGGAGTCGTCCGCCAGTGCCCAGATCCCGGGGCCGAGCTGCTCGGCGGCGGCGTCGGCGAAGGCGAAGGCCTTCTTGGCGGCGTTGTCGAGGAAGTTGTCGGCGTCCTCCTCGACCTCGGGCAGGCCGCGCGGCAGGTCCCAGGGCGTCAGCAGCTCCACCGGCAGGCCGGCGCACATGGCCTGGAGCTCGGCCAGCTTCTTGGCGTTGCCGGAGGCGACGAGGATGCGCTGGCTCAATTCTGCTGGTCGTGCTGGGCGGGCTGGCGGCGGTCCTCGGCGTACTCCGGCGACCAGGCCGACTCCGGCATGTTCAGCGGCTCCCAACGGAGCTCCACCGGCCGGCCCGGCTCGAACTCGCCGATCAGGATCGTGGCCTTGCCGCCGCGGACTCCCAGGCCGTCGCCGGCGATGACGGTGCGCAGGCCCTGGTCGTCGAAGTCGAAGCTGGCGTGGATGTGGCCGGCCAGCATGACGTCGGCGCCCATCTCGAGCAGGCGCTTGCGGAGCCAATTCGCCTCGGCGGCGCGGTTGAGGGCGTGCGAATCCTCGCGCTTGCCTTCCAGCACCCGCGGGTCGGCGAAGGGGCGGTGGGTGAAGACCACCAGCGGACCGGGCGGCGGGCTGGCGCCCAGCTCGGCCAGCAGCTCGCCGCGGCGGCCGCCGCTCGCCGGAACCAGGTCGGCGGCGGTGTCGAGGTTGACGAAGTAAACCCCCGCCAGCTCGAAGGCGCCGTTCATGGGCCCGAAGTGCTCCTGGAAGTAGCGGAAGCGGTAGCGCGTGCCGCCGTAAAAATCGTGGTTGCCGACGGCGGCGTAGACCGGGACCGCGGCCTCGCGGAAGGCGGCGGCGGCAGCTTCGAAGTCGCCGTCGTAGTAGGCGATGTCGCCGACGTGGAGGATGAAGTCGGCCCCCAGCTCGGCGGCCCGCTGGAAGCACCAGCGCAGCTCGCCGCGGCCGCCGGTGTCGCCGATGGCGGCGAAGCGGTAGCGTTCGCGCGGCGGGAAAACGACCCGGATCTCGCGGTCCCGGCCGGCCTCGAAGGCCACCCTCCGCCCCCGCGACAGGCCGTCCCGGCCGGGCGCCCCGGCCCCCCCCCCCGAGACCCCCGCCCCGGGGGGGCCG
>JACNJP010000168.1 GCA_014382465.1 Planctomycetota bacterium | reverse complement strand
CGCACCGTGCACCGCGCCCGAGAGCCGGGCAACGTGCTGTTCGCCGCCGCCGCCCAGCCGAAGCTGGCCGCCTTCGGGTTCTCGAAGATCCTCCCCCCGGAGACCGGTCTGGCCCCCGCCCCCCTGACCGAGTGGCGGCCGATGCCGCCCCAGTACGCCAGCCCGGAGCAGATCCGCGGCGAGCCGATGACGACCACCAGCGACATCTACTCGCTGGGGGTGATGCTCTACGAGCTGCTGGCCGGGAAGCGGCCCTACGAGGTGCCGTCCGCCTGGCGCCCGGAGGCGGAGAAGGTCATCACCGAGGCCAGCCCGCCGCCGCCGAGCGCCGTCGCCGGCGCCCGCCAGCTCGCCGGCGACCTGGACAACATCGTGCTCATGGCCATGCGCCAGGAGCCGGGCCGCCGCTACGCCTCGGCGCTGCAGCTCGGCGAAGACCTCGACCGCTACCTCCAGGGTCTGCCGGTGCGGGCCCGGCCGGAGACCTTCGCCTACCGGCTGTCGAAGCTGTGGAAGCGGAACAAGCTGGCTGTCTCGGCGGGCGTCCTGCTGCTGGTCCTGCTGCTCGGCGGCTCGCTGATGGTGGCCCGTCAGGCGCGCATCGCCGAGCGCGAGCGCGACTTCGCCCAGGCAGAAGCGGAGAGCCTGCACCGGGTGGTCGACTTCCTCAGCGACCTGTTCCACACCAGCGATCCCTCCAGCGCCTTCCAGGCCGTGAGCCCGCGCGAGCTGCTCGACCGCGGCCTCGCCAGCCTGCGGGCGGACATGGCGGTCGACCCGGCGGTGCGCTCGGCGCTGCTGCTCTCGATCGGCCGCATCTACCTCGAGCTCGGGCTGCGCGAGACCGCCGCCCCGGCGCTCGAGGAGGCCCACCGGCTGCGCCTGGAGGTCTACGGCCCGGACCACGTCGAGATCGCCGAGATCCGCAACGCCCTCGGCCGGCTGCGGCACGCCCAGGGGCGCTTCGGGGAGGCCGAGGAGCACCTCCGCGCCGCCCACCGCGTGTGGAGCGAGCGCTGGGGCGAGGACCACCTCGACGTCGCCGCGGCCTGTAACAACCTGGGCCTGCTGCTGCGGGACACCGGGCAGCTCGAGGAGGCCGCCGCGATCCTCGCGCGCGCGGTCCAGGTCCGCCAGGGGCTGCTGGGCCCGAGCCACCTCCGGACCCTGGGCGCCCAGAACAACCTGGCCTCGGTGCGCTACTCGCTCGGCGACCTCGAAGGGGCGGAGGCGCTGCTGCGCGAGGTGGTGGCCGGCCACGAGGCTCTGGCCCGCGGACAGGACGACCTGGCGCTGGCCAACGCGGTGAACAACCTCGGCTTGATGCTCCACGAGCAGGACCGCCTCGTGGAGGCCGAGGGCCTCTACCTGCGGGCCCACGGCATGCGCGGCCGGCTGCTGGAGGCCGGCCACCCCAGCCTGGCCGGATCGCTGAACAACCTCGGCGGGGTGCGCTACATGATGGGCGACCCGGCCGGCGCCGAGGCGCGCTTCCGCGAGGCGGTCGCCGAGTTCCGCCTCCGCGGGGAGGAGGGGAACCCGACCCTGGCCCAGTTCCAGATGAACCTTGCGCGGGCGCTGCGGGACCAGGGGCGGGCGGAGGAGGCCGAGGTCCTGCTCGGCCCGGTCCTCGCCCGGCAGCGGGAGTCGCTGCCTCCGGGACATCCGCTGCTCTCGTCGCTGCTGGCGGTGCACGGCGGTCTGCTCGCCGACCTCGGGCTCCTCGAGGAGGCGCGGGCGGAGCTCGAGGAGGCCAGGCGCCTGATCCTCGGCGGCGAGGGCGACCCGGCGCTGAAGCTGGGGCCGGTCGAGGAGGAGCTGGGGCGGGTCGCCGAAGCAGAATCCCGCCTGGGTTCCTGAGGGCTTTTCCGGCCCCCGCGCGGTAGAATCTCATGGAGGAGGCTCCTCGAAGCCCGAGAGCCCACCCCTGCAAAAGTCAGCCATGAAACCCTCCCTGCCGCTCCTGGCCCTCGTCCTGCTCCCTGGGCTGGTCCCGGCTCAGACCGTCACGGTGACCACCGACGACGACCTCATCGACATCGATCCGTGGAGCGCGACCGTCGCCGACCTCCCGGGGCCGGACGGCCTGGTCTCCTTCTCGGAGGCGATGATCGCCACCAACCGGACCGCCGGGCACCAGACCATCGGCTTCGCCATCCCGCAGAGCGACTGGAACCTGCAGTTCCTCTACCCCGGGCGGGCGGTGCTGACCTCCCTGAGCGGCTACTACTGGAACGCCACCGACGAGGTGACGATCGACGGCACCACCCAGACCGCCTTCACCGGCGACACCAACCCGGACGGCAACGAGGTCGCGATCTACGGCTTCGGCCTCGACATCTCCCTCAGCGCCGACCGCTGCACCCTGCTCGGCTTCGACCACGCGGCGGTCACGGTGGGCGGCTCCTTCGGCCTGGTGGACGGCAACACCGAGATGAACATCACCGTCTACGGCGGCTCCGGCAGCACGATCCGCGGCAACACCGGCGGCACGATCAAGCTCGACCGCTCCAGCGACAACCTCGTGGTCGGCAACACCGTCACCCGGGTGCGGGTGCTGGGCTGGGCCAGCGCCGGCCAGCCGGCGCGCAACAACCGCATCGGCGGCCCGCTGCCGGGCGACCGCAACTTCATCACCGGCTACGGCACCTGGTCCGGCGAGGGCTATCCGAGCGGCACCACGGTGCAGCTCGCCGACACCGTCGGCGTCCGCATCGAGAACAACTGGATCGGCACCACGCCGGACGGGCTGTCCCAGGGCAGCCAGGCCTCGACCGTCGGCATCGGCTTCGAGGGCGACAACCGCGACGCGCTGATCCGGGACAACCGGATCGCCGGGATCCTCGGCCACGGCACCGGGCCGCACTGGTACGGCGCGCTGGTCGGCTGGGGGATCCTGGTCAGCGGCAGCGGCGCGGGCATCGACATCCTCGGCAACACCATCGGCCTGGACGCCAACGGCCAGCCGCTGCTCGGCAGCGTCTGGGGCATCGACGTCGGCAACCCGGTGACGCACGCCTCGACGGTGTCCGACATCCGGATCGGCGGTCCGCTGCCCGGCGAGGGCAACGTCGTCGCCGGCCACCTCCAGAACGGCGTGACGGTCGGGCGCGACGTGCCGCAGGTCCGCCTGCAGGGCACGACGATCTACGCCAACGGCGCCCTGGGCATCGACCTGGTGCCGACCGGCTACGGCTACGGCGTGACCCCGAACGACCCGCTCGACCTCGACACCGGCGGTAACGGCCTGCAGAATTTTCCGGTGATCCGGTCCGCCGCGGTGGAAGGAGCCGGGACCCGGGTGCGGGGCGCGCTGGACACCAGCCCGCTGGGACAGTTCAGCCTCGAATTCTTCGCCTCGCCGGAGGCCCACGCGTCGGGGCACGGGGAAGGGGAGCAGTCCCTCGGCGCCACCACGGTGACCACCGACGGCGCCGGACACGCCGCCTTCGACCTGCTGCTGCCGGTCGGCGCGCCGCCAGGCTGGGTGGTGGCCGCCACCGCCACCCTCGAGCCGCTGGGCGCGACCTCGGAGTTCTCGCAGAGCGTGGCCGTGGACGGCATCAGCCTTGCCCTGCTGGGCGACCTCGTCCGGGGCAGCTCCGTGGACCTGGAGGTCACCGGGGCCCTCGCCGGAGAAGCCGTGTGGTTCCTCTCGAGTCTGGCCGGCACCGGCTCCGGCCCGTGCGTCAGCCAGCTGGGTGGCTTGTGTCTGGACCTCCTCGCGCCGATCCGGACCCTGGGCGCTGCGACCGCCGGCGCCGGCGGCGTCGCCACCCACTCCGGAACGGTCCCGCCCAACGCGCCGCTGGTCGACGTCCATCTCCAGGCGGTGATCCGCCGCGGCCTCGGCGGGCAGGAATCCGTCAAGAGCGGCGCCGTGACCGGAACGATTCGTTAAACCGCGACTGTCCTATGAAGAAAGGGAGGAGCCTGAGCTCCTCCCTCCCTCTTCGGCGACGCCCACGGCCGAACGGGGCGCCGCGTCGGCCGTGCGCTAGCGGGCGCCCTCCTGGGCCGCCTCGTCGGCGGGCGGGAGCGCGCCTTCGGCGGCGCCGTATCCGGGCGGGCGGGCCAGCATCACGATGCGCGCCCCGTAGCCGCTGGCGAGCAGCTCGCGGGTGCCGTTGCGTCCGTCGAGCTCGGCCACCGCCAGCCAGTGGCCCTTGTCTCGGTCCTGGAAGATGGTCTCGGCGCTCCACGCGGCGCCGCGGCGCGACAGGAGCTGGACCTTGCCGCTGTAGCCGAACACGGCGACCGTCTCGTCGACGCCCGGCTCGTCACTGAAGCGCCCTGCGACGAGTCCCCGCGGCCCCTGCGGCCCTTGGTAGATGGTCTCGTGCTTCCACGCCCCGGCGGCGCCGCGCTCGTGGCGCATGACCCGGCCGTCGTCGAGGGTGTGGTAGAGCACCGACGGCCGCTCCGGGTCCCAGGCCAGCCGGCCGAGGCCCATCTCGGTCTGCCAGATCGTCTGCCACTCCGGCCCGTGCTCGCCGAGCCGCATCAGGCGCAGCCAGCCGGCGCGGGTCACGGCGGCCACCGCCGGACCGCCGGTGCCGGGGATGTCGACCGGCACGGCGTCGCGGATGCGGCCGTCGAGCTCGCCGTAGGAGGTCTGGCGCCACTCGCCGTCGGCGCCGTCGGGGGTCATGAGCCAGAGGCCGCCGGGGCGGGTGAAGACCAGCAGGCCGCGGCCGGCGAGCGGGATCAGGGTGTGGATCTCGCGGCCGGGGAAGTGGCCGATCAGGCGGCTGTCGAGCGCGCCGGTGGGGTAGGCGCGGAGCTGGTAGAGGTTGCCGAGCTGGCCGCCGGTGTAGAGCTCGGCGCCGGCGGCGCGCGGGTCGAGGTCGGCGTGCGCCAGGCCGCCGAGCCACTTGCCGTCGCTCACGCGCGGCAGCGGGGTCCACTTGCCGCTGTAGGACACCAGGACGATGCAGCGGCCCTTGTCGTCGAGGCCGACGACCTCGGGCGAGGCGTACTGCGGGAAGACCTGGAACGGCTTGACGGTCCAGATGCCGACGTCGTTGTCGATCAGCAGCCGCGCGTTCCAGCCGTCGGCGGCCGGAAGCGGGACCTCCCCCTGGGCGGGGTCGTCGGCGGCCGGCGGGGCGGGGTCGCCCGCCGCCCGCGGAAGAGCGCAGGCGGCGGACGCAGACAGGACGGAAACGAAGAGCAGGAGGGTTCTCATCTCGCCCCTAGAATCGCACACTCATGGCGGCCGAGAAGTAGAACTGCTGCGGCGGGCCGGCGACCTGGCCGCCGCCGAAGAAGCCGCCGCGGGAGTGGACGAACCAGGTCTCGTCGGCGATGTTGGTCGCCCCGAGGGCCAGCTCGAGCTCGATCTGGTCGTTGATCTCGGTCAGCTTGGCGATCCGCGCGTCCCAGATGGTGCGGCCGGGGTTGACGCCGAGGTTGCCGTTGGCGTTGACCTGGGCGGTGTTGGCGTCGTCGGAGAAGGACTCGCCGACGTAGGTGCCGCCGAGCGCGGTGTACCAGCCGTTGTCGGCCTGGTAGCGGGCCATCCAGGCCGCCTTGTGCTCCCAGGCGTAGGGCGTCTCGTTGCCGGCGTTGGGGCCGCTCTTGAGCTCGGAGTCCTGGACCGTGTAGGAGCTCAGCAGCGAGAAGCCCTCGAGCGAGGGCGTGACCGCGCCGGCGTCCCACTCGACCACCAGGTCGGCGCCGGTGGCGGTGATCTTGCCGAGGTTCTCGTAGAAGCCGCTGTAGAACACCCCGAAGTCGTCGTAGTCGACCCGCCAGCCGGTGACGGAGCCGGAGAAGCCGCTGCCGCCCTCCCAGCGGCTGCCGAGCTCCATCGAGCGGCCCTTCTCGAACTTCAGGGTGTTCTTCGGCTTGGTGGTGTAGGCGTAGCCCCACACCTGCGGCGCGCGGAAGCCCTCGGCGTAGTTGCCGAACAGCGCCCAGTTGTCGGCCAGCTCGTAGGAGGCGCCGACCGCCGGCAGGACGTCGAAGTACTGGTCCTCGAACTTCCAGCCGCCGACCGAGTCCTCGCCGTCGGTGCTCGGGATCCACTCGACCCGCGCGCCCAGGTTGACGAGCAGCTCGTCGGTCGGGTGGAAGGTGTCGTCGACGTGCAGCGAGACGGTGTTGACGGCGAACTCGGCGTCCTGCGTCAGGGTGCTGGCGCCGCCCGGGTAGGGCTCGCTGCGCAGCTTCCACGACGGGATCCAGTCGCGGTGGTAGCGGGCGCCGTAGTAGATCTCGTGCTCCATGCCGGCGAATTCGGTCTCGTAGAGCCCGCGCATGCCGACCGCCCCGAAGAAGCTCTCGTCGTCCCAGTCGGAGATCGTGGTCGCGGCGCCGAAGTGCGGCCGCTGGGCCCGCAGGTGCCGGCCCGACTGCGACAGGTAGCCGTAGCCCTCGACCCAGGCGTCCTCGCCGCCGTCGTGGTAGACGACGTCGGCGACGCTGCGGAAGCCGTCGAACAGGTTCTCGGGCCGGGCGTTGCCGAAGGGGTTGCGGTTGAACTGCGCCAGCGTCAGGCCGCCGGGGGCCATGTGCTCGTCCTCCATGTGGCTGAAGGAGGTCGCCAGCCAATTCTCGTCGCCGAGCTGCCAGCGCAGCTTCAGGTTGAAGTCCTGCTGGTCGAAGCCGCCGTTCTCGCGGTAGCCGTCGCCGCGGCGGTCGACGTAGGTGGCGACGTAGCCGAAGTCGTCGAGGGTCTGGCCGTAGCTCAGCAGCGTGCTCGAGTAGTCGTTCGAGCCCAGCGTGCTGCGGAAGTCGAGGCTCGAGCCGTTCGGGATCGGCTGGGTCAGGAAGTTGAGCACCCCGCCGACCGTGTTGGGCGAGTAGCGCACGGTGTGGCCGCCGCGCATGTAGTCCATGGCGTAGACCCGCTCGGTGGTCAGCGGCAGGAAGCTGAAGGCGGTCCAGCCGTAGGGCAGCGGGCTGGCCGGGACGCCGTCGATGAGCACGTTCAGGTACTCGGTCAGGCCGTCGTCCGGCAGGCCGCGCATCGAGAAGCTCGGCGCCGAGGCCTCGCCGCCGTTGTAGGGGCGGGTCGAGGCGGCCGGCAGGTACTGGACCAGGTCGTTCAGGTCGCGGGCGCCGGTCTGCCGGATCTGCTCCGGTCCGAAGACGTCGCGCGAGCCGAACCAGCCGATCGGGACCTCGGGGACGCCGTCGTCCTCGGTGCGGCCGATGACCAGGATCTCGGGGAGCTCCTCCTGCTTCTGGGCTCGGGGTTCAGGGTCTTGCGGCGGGGCGGTCTGCTGGGCAGTCAGCGGGGCCGTGATCAGGATCGCGGCGGCGGCAAGGGAGGATGGGAACAGCGGGGTGTTTCTTCTCGGCATCTCCAGGGGCGGGCTTCTATCCCGCAAGGTGGTGGACGAACGAGCGGCGGTTGAGCCCTGCCGGAGCAAATGCAGTGCCAAGCTGGATGCCGGCTTCTGCCACAGTCAGCGGTTACCACAAGGCAACGTCGCCTCTGCGCTCGCTGGTTCCCTGGTGGGGAAGCGTCGAGCCCATCGCCGGTTAGGATGGCCCCCCATATCCCCTTGGGCGGATTCGTGTCCATCGGGGGCCACGACTGCGACAGCCCGACCGCTTCTGGGACGCCCGCTAAGCTGAATCCGCTTGCCCATCGCCCTCGCCACCTGCGTCGATCTCCCCTCCTGGGAGGTCGATGACCTTCCGCTCCACGCCGCCCTCGCGGACCGAGGGGTCGAGGTCCATCAACCCGCCTGGGACGACCCGGCGGTGGACTGGGGCGGCTTCGACGCGGTGCTGATCCGCACCACCTGGGACTACATGGAGCGGCGCGAGCAGTACCTCCGCTGGGCCGAGGGCGTCGCCGCGGCCACCCCGCTCTTCAACCCGGCCGAGGTGGTGCGGTGGAACACCCACAAGTCCTACCTGCGAGAGCTCGCCGGGCTCGGCGCGCCGCTCGCCCCGACGGTGTGGCTGGACCAGGGCGCCGCCGTGACGGTCCGGCAGGGGCTCGAGTACCACCACTGGGAGCGGGCCCTCGCCCAGCCCCAGGCCGGCGCCCCCGCCCGCGAGACCCTGCGCCTCCGCGCCCACGGCCCGGGCCTCGGCCTGGCCCAGGCCCACCTCGACCACCC
>JACNJP010000235.1:1903-8122 GCA_014382465.1 Planctomycetota bacterium | reverse complement strand
CCCCGCCACAGGGCCGACGCTGTCGGCGAAACCCGCCGGGGCCTGGTAGATGCCGTTGCGCGCCATGGCGCCGCGGTAGACCACCGTCGCCAGGAACCCGATGACGTAGGCGACCATCAGGTAGCCGGCCATGATCGCGCGCGTGCCGTGGTCGTAGCGGTGGTGGAGGTACTCGGGCATGGTGTGGATGCCGGCCTTCAGGAACCGCGGCAGCAGCCAGATGGCGACGATCACCAGCGTCACCGCCGCCATCCACTCGTAGCTGGCGATCGCCAGCCCGACGCGGCCGAAGGCCGAGCCCGCCATGCCGACGAAGTGCTCGGTGGAGATGTTCGAGGCGATCAGCGAGAAGCCGATCAGCCACCAGGTCAGCTTGCGGCCGGCGAGGAAGTAGTCCTCGGTGCTGCGCTCGCGGCGCGAGGCGAACAGCGAAACGCCGACGACCAGCGCCAGGAAGCCGAGGAAAACGACCAGGTCGAGGGTGGTGAAGGTGATGCCGCCCACAGTGGCGCCAGGATAGACGCGCTAACCGCCGCCCCCCCCCCCCGCCCCGGCTCCCGCGGGGGGGGGCCCGGGAATCCCGGGGGGGCCCCCCAGGGGGCCGAGCGCCGGGCCCCCGCGCGCGGCGGCGCGGGGGCGGACCGCCGGGGGCGGCAGCTGCAGGTCGGGCAGTGCGCGCCGCGGCGCCGCCGGCCGGATCCGCGCGAGCAGCGGCAGCACGCCGAGCCGCAGCGCGCCGCTGGCGAAGAACAGCACGTGGTAGGCGTGACTGCCGCCGCCGAGCCAGCCGAACAGGGCGCCGCCTACCAGGCTGCCGATCACGATCACCACGGCGGCGGCCAAGTTGTAGAGGGTCAGGAAGCTGGTCCGCTCGCGCTCCTCGATGGCGTCGAAGAACAGCAGGAAGGTGGCCAGCTCGTAGGCGCTCCACACCACCCCGGCGAAGACCTGCGCCGCTCCCAGCAGCCACAGCGACTCGGTCAGCGCCCAGAACATGGAGGAGAAGCCGATGCCGATGCCGCCCAGCCACAACAGCGGTCCGACGCCGGCGCGGCGCGCCCAGCGCCCGAGCAGCGGCAGCGACACCGCGCGGCCGACCAGCCCCAGCGCCAGCAGCAGCATGAAGCTGGCGTAGCTCAAGCCGAGGTCGCGCAGCATGTAGGGGGTGTAGAAGGGGGCCGCCACCCAGATGGCGAGTTGCGCCGCCAGCATGTAGGCGACCACCCGGCCGTCGCGGCCGTGACGGAAGCGGCGCACGAACTCGGCCACCGGCACCGGCTCGGGCCGCGGCGGCAGGTCGGCCGGCTCGCTCTGGCGCGACAGGAAGAAGGCCGACAGCGCCCGCGCCGCCCCCGCGAGCAGGAACAGCAGCGCGAAGGCATCGAGGCCGCGGCCGGCGCCGGCCGCGGCTTGCAGCACCAGGCCGCCGGCCACCAGGCCGAGGAAGGTGGCGGTGTGGGCCGCGCGGGTGCGCAGGGCGAAGAACAGCGGCCGCACCGTGGGCGGCACCAGGCGTCCGACCCAGGTATTCCAGGCCGGGCCGGTGCCCATGCCGGTGCCCCAGTAGACCCCGGCGACCAGGAACAGGACCCAGGACGGCAGTCCGCCCCGCACGGCGCCGTAGGCCAGCGGCAGGAAGCTGGCCGCCTGCGAGCCGGCGCACAGCACCACCCAGCGGCGGTAGCTGCCGAGCCAGCGCACGCCGTGGGGGGCGACCAGCTGAAGCAGCGCCCCCACCAGCATCGGCAGGCTGCCGAGCAGCGCCGCGCCGATCGGCTCCAGCCCCACCGCCAGGCCGAAGGCGACCAGGTAGCTCTCGCCGATCCCCACCATGACGCTGAAGGAGACGCCGTCGGCGAAGATCGCCCGCAGGTCGCGCCGCAGCCGCCCCGGCGCGCGGCCGCCCGCGCCGAGCAGGCCGGCGAGGGCGCGGAGGCCGGTGCCCGCGGGCCGGGACGGCCGCGGAGGAGGCGGTTCGAGCATGGGGATCAGCCGGCGGCGGGCGGCAGCGGACGGGTCACCTTAGGCCGCCCGGCAAAGAGCGCAAGACGGCGGCTCAGCCGCCGGGGTCACCCGCCGCCAGCGGAGGTCCCCACATCGCCGCGACTGGAACGACCTCGATGCGATCGCCGAAGGGCAGGGCATCGTCACCCAGGTAGAGGATCACGCCGCGGTGGAAGCGGTCCCCGAGCTCGTCCCGCAGCAAGCGCAGGCCCTTGGCGTCGCCGGAGCGGATCGTATGGGAGTACTTCGCCTCGACTCCGACCACCCGACCGCGTCGGTCTTCCAGCAAGAAGTCGACTTCGATTCCGCGGCTGGTGCGAAAGTGGCTCATGGATGGCATGACCGCGGACCACCCGATCTGCTTCCGCAGCTCGCCGTGGACGAAGCCCTCGAAGACGCGGCCCGCGTGGGTCCGATCCGCCGCGAGGACCTCCTCAGTCGCTCCGATCAGCCAGGCTGCCAGCCCGGAATCGACCAGCTGGACCTTGGGAGAACGGACCAGGGCCTTGCCGAGGTTCGCCGACCACGCCGGCAATCGCGTGAGCTGATGGGCGGCCTCGAGCAGGACGAGGTAGCGCCGCAGGCTGGAGTGGGAGAGGCCGAGCGAGCGGGAGATCTCCGCCATGTTGAGCAGGGACCCCGAGCGCGCGGCGAGCAGGCCGAGCAGCCGGGGGAGATCGGCCAGGTAATCGATCTGGGCCAGGTCCTCGATCTCCCGCTGGAGGATCGTCGTCGAATAGGCGCGGAACCAGCGCTCCCGGGAGAGGGCCGACGCCCGCTGCGCCGGCTCCGGGAACCCGCCGCGGATCATGGCCTGCCCGAGGTCGGCGTCGCCACCGCCGGCCGTCGCGGGTATCGACGTGCCGGCCCCGAACAAGGCGTCGACGAAAACCTCCTCCAAGCCGTGGATCTCGCCGAAGGACAGCGGCCACAGGTTGAGGACCTCCATCCTCCCCGCCAGGGACTCCGCCACGCGCTGCAGGAGCATGACGTTCGCCGACCCGGTCAGCAGGAAACGGCCCGGCCGACGATCCCGATCGACCTCGAGCTTGATCGCCGAGAGCAGCTCCGGGGCCTTCTGGACCTCATCGAGGATGGTCAATCCAGTTCGACCGCGGACGAAACCCGCCGGGTCCTCCCTGGCGGCTTCCAGGACCGCAGCCTCGTCGAGGCTGAGGAAGGTCGCGTCTCCGTGGTCCTCCAGCACCCGGCGGCAGAGGGTGCTCTTGCCGGTCTGGCGGGCTCCGTTTAGGAGCACCACAGGGGTATCCGCCATGGCCTGCCGCAGCGGATGGAGGAGATGTCGATGGAACATGGGAACGCAGGCGCCGTGGTTGGATTATCGGTCTATCATGGCGAATATTACCTCTTTCACTGGCGAAATTCTTGCCTTTCGCCGACGGTTTTTCCGCAAAACGCATGCTCCAATCTTGCCGCCATACTGGCATAACCTCTTGCTCTAAAAATGGTTGCGGATTCCTATCCGAGAACAGCGGCCCCCGCGAGCCGAAGCAGCCGCCCGATCCCGGGCCTCGCCTCGAAGCGTGCCAGGCTCCGGCCAAGGGCCCGAAGGCGGCGGTGGTTGGGATCCCACACCGGCTTGAGCGGCGGGCGGAACGGGAAGCGCACCACCGACTTCTGCGGATGGTCGAGCAGGCCGGTGTTGTGGACCCAGCCGGCGCCGGAGCGGATGTCCTCGGGCGGGTGGCCCGGGAAGGCGCCCCAGGTGGTCTGGCCGAGGGCGAAGAGCGCCGCCGCCCAGCCGTTGACCGCGACGCCGCCGTAGCGGAGTCCCGCGACGGCGCGGTCGAGCGCGGCCCGGTCGGTGACCGGCGGCGCCAGGATCGTGCAGGAGAGGGTCCCCCACACCGAGTCGTTGGCGAAGGGCACGGCCTCCTCGAGGAAGGCCTCGGGGCCCAGCGCGTCGAGGGCGCACTCGGCGACGACGCCGCAGAAGGACTCCTCGGTGAGCGCCAGCTCGCCCGCCGCGGGAGCGACGTCGGGGATGAAGGCCCACGGCAGCAGACCGTCGGCCGCGACGCCGAAGGACTCGGTCTGCGGATAGCGCCCGGCGAAGCGCGCCCAGCGCTCGGCGGCGCCGGGGTACCACGCCGCCCGCAGCGGCGCCGCCGCCAGCGCCTCGCGCAGCTCGCGCAGGAAGGCCGGCCGCTGCGCCCAATGGCGCGAGGTCACGATCAACTTGGCGGCGTTGCAGTTGAAGCTGCCGTTGTGGGTCACCATGCCGGCCACCGAGCGGGCCTGCTGCTTCAGGTCGGCGCGGTCCCAGCGCTCGGGCACGACCAGCACCGGCGAGACGCAGCCGAGCTCCGCGGTGACCGGCTTGGCCAGCAGGCGCTCGCCGGCGGCGCGGCGGCGGGCTCCCTCCTCGCCGGTTCCCCAGACCACCGCGTCGAAGGTGTGGTGGCTGCCGGTGAGGTGGACGGCGTCGACCCTCTCGTCGTGGAGCAGCACCGCGCCCTCCTCGATCCCGCCCTCGACGAAGGCCAGGAAGCCGCCCTCCACCAGCGGCACCAGCGCCAGCTCGAACACCGACCGCAGCCCGGCCATGACCGGGTTGAGCTTCACCACGACCACCCGGTCCTCGTAGAGCAGCTGGTGCAGCGCGTCGAGCGGCGGGATCGAGCTGACGTTGCCGGCCCCGAGCACCGCGCAGACGCCGCCGGGGCCGCGGCGGCCCTGGGTCGGCTCCTCGCCCGGCGCGAGCCACACCTCGGCGCGGGTCCCGGGATAGAGCACCCGGTCGTAACGCGCCGCCGGAAACACCGGGACGGCCAGCAGGTTGTCCCCGACCTCGCGGGCGCGTCCCGCCAGCGGCGGCGAACCGCCCTCCAGGGTGGCCGCGTACAGCCGCAGGTGCCGCAGCGTGATCGCCGGCCCGAGGACCGCTTCCTCGCCGAACCAGTGCGAATCGGGAGCCGCGCCCTTCAGCTCGCAGGAGACCCGCGCCCACTCGCCGGCGACCGCGCCCGCGCTCCGCCCGCAGGCCCGCAACAGGCCGGCGCGCGACGCGAGGCCCATCTCGCGCCACGCGCCCGCGCGCGACGCCACGCGCTCGATCGCCTGCGACGGTTCCATGCCCCCCGTTCTACCGTCGCGGCCGGCGCGGCGGGCTCAGGCCTTCAGGTCCCGACCGGCGTCCTCCGGGAAGCCGAAGTGGACCGGGTCGACGCCGGGCCGGAAGTCGCAGAAGGTCTTGTGCTCGCCGGAGACGATCTCGCCCTCCTGGCCGTAGCAGTAGGGGCAGCGCTGGTGCTCGCCGACGGGCAGCTCCCGCTCGGTGCGGCGGCAGTAGACGCGCTTCTCCACCGGCGCATCCTGCGGTCGATCGCTCATGACTCCTCCTCGGCGCGCGCGCGCAGCTGCTTCCAGTTGCGGGCGACCATCTTCTGGACCCGGTCCAGGTCGACGGTGTTCTTGCGGAAGCGGCCCTGGAGGGAGAAGTACTCCTCCAGCGCCGGGCGCGACAGCTCGGGCTCGACGTTGATCGTGTAGCGGTAGCCGTCGTAGACCTCGTAGACCGGGAACAGCCCCGAGCAGATCGCCAGCCACACCAGCTCGATGCCCTCGGCCGGCTCGGACTTCCAGCCGGTCGGGCACGGCGCCAGGATGTGCAGGAAGCGGAAGCCGCGCGCGTCCAGCGCCTGCTGCAGCTTGCGGTGCGCGTCCTCGGGGTGGGCCAGGCTGATGGTGGCGCAGTACGGCACCCGGTGCGCCGCCATGATGCCGAGGATGTCCTTCTTCTCGATGTCCTTGCCCAACGGCGTGGTGGTGGTGGTCGCCCCCACCGGCGTCGCCGACGAGCGCTGGCCGCCGGTGTTGCCGTAGATCTCGTTGTCGTAGCAGATGTAGAGGATGTCCTCGTTGCGCTCGGCGGCCGCCGACAGCGTCGCCATGCCGATGTCGTAGGTGCCGCCGTCGCCGGCCCAGGCGATCACCCGGGTGTTGTCGCCGTTGATCGTGGCGATCTGCGCCAGCCCGGTGGCGACCGCCGCGGCCGAGGCGAAGGTGCTCGCGACCACCGGCGCGCCGTAGGCCGAGAACGGGTACGAGCCGGCCGTGACGATGCCGCAGCAGGCCGGGATCACCATCTGCACCGGCCGCTGGGCGCTGGCGCGGCTGAGCAGGTTCAGCCCCACCGACATGCCCCAGCCCCCGCCGCTTGTGTTCCCGGCTCGCAGCCGCCCGCCCGCCCCG